>SBFI01000004.1 GCA_006227875.1 Acidobacteriota bacterium | reverse complement strand
TACCGGCCACCCGAGGGCTTTGCGGCGCCACCGCTCGAGAATGTGCGCATTGGTTTCGTCGGGGTCGGCCTCCAGGGAGGAAGTCACGTCAAGAACTTCCTGCGTATCGAGGGGGTAGAGATCGTGGCACTGTGCGACATCGACGAGCCCCGTGCCAAGGAGGTGCAGCAATGGGTGGTCGACGACGGGCGCCCAGCTCCCGATCTTTACACCCGCGGCGAGACCGACTACAAGCGACTCTGCGACCGGGACGACATCGATCTGGTCTTCAACTCCACCCCCTGGCGCTGGCACGTCCCGGTCTGTGTGGAGGCGATGGAGAGCGGCAAGCACACGGCCGTGGAGGTTCCGGCTGCCACCACCATCGACGGCTGCTGGCAGCTGGTGGAGACTGCCGAGAACCAGCGGCTCCACTGCGTGATGATGGAGAACTGCAACTACGGTCGCTCGGAGCTGATGGTGTTGATGATGGTGCGAGCCGGGCTCTTTGGCGAGCTGCTCCACGGCGAGGGCGCCTACATCCACGATCTGCGGTCGATCAAGTTCAGCGACAAGAACGAGGGGCTCTGGCGGCTGGCGCACTCGATCGAGCGCAACGGCAACCTCTACCCGACCCACGGTCTGGGACCGATCGCCCAATGTATGGACATCAACCGTGGCGACAGCTTCGACTATCTGGTCTCGCTGAGCTCGCCCGCCCGGGGTCTGAAGCTCTACGCCGAGGAACACCTCCCGGCCGACGACCCGAGAAGAAAGCTCGACTTCGCTTTGGGCGACATGAACACCAGCCTCATCAAGACCCGGCTCGGCCGCACCATCATGGTCCAGCACGACACCACGACACCGCGCCCCTACAGCCGGATCAATCTGATCCAGGGCACCCGTGGCTGCTTTACCGGCTACCCCGACCGCATCCACATCGAGAGTCGCACCGAGGGACACGGTTGGGACGACATCGAGGCCTACCGTGATGAGTTCGAGCACCCGCTATGGCGAAAGCTCGAGAGCGAGGCTGCAGGAGCCGGTCATGGGGGCATGGACTATCTCGAGGACTACCGTCTCATTGCATCCTTGCGGCACAACCCACCGACATGGATGTCTACGACGCGGCGGCGGTGAGCTCGGTGGTGGAGCTCTCCGAGATCTCGGTTGCCAAACAGGGCCGACCGGTGGATGTTCCCGACTTCACCCGTGGTGGGTGGAGGACCGCAAAGCCGCTGGAGATCGTGAGCTAGGCCGATGACCGAAGACCGACTCAAGGTCCTCTACGTCACCGGTTTCGGACGCAGCGGCACCACCATCCTCGACAACATTCTCGGCCAGCTCAACGGGGTCTTTGCAGCCGGTGAGCTCCACTACATCTGGGACCGCTCGCTGGAGCAGAACCGTCTGTGCGCCTGTGGGGAGGCTTTTGCCGACTGTCCGGTCTGGCAGCGGGTGATGGCCAAGTTTGGAGACGACTACGAACCGGACACGGCTCGACTGGTCCAGCTGCGCGAGGGCCTCAACCCCAGGCGGTCGATCACCTCCAAGCTGGGTGTCACCAGCCTCGCCGGCTCACCCGGTGTGGCGGAATACGCCGGCGCCATGGAGCGGCTCTACCGGGCCGTCGCCGAGGCTACTGACAGCCGCGTCGTCGTCGACTCGTCGAAGTCACCGGCTCTTGGCCACCTGCTGGATGCGATGTCGGGGATCGAGCCCTACGTCGTCCATCTGGTGCGCGATCCGCGAGCGGTGGCCTTCTCCTGGCTCAAAAAGAAGGTCTACGACCCGGGTGGTGAGGAGCCGATGTACATGAGCCAGCACCCACCGGCGCGTAGCGCCAAGCTCTGGCTGGTGTGGAACCTCACCGCGGAGATGATCTGGGGGCGGCGCACCGGGCACTACCTCAGGGTCCGCTACGAGGACTTCACCGAGCGGCCGCGTGAGACTCTGGAGAAGGTGGTCGGCCTCATTCTCGACCAGGTGCCACCGCTGCCGTTTGTCGGTGCAACCGAGGTCAACATGACCCGCAATCACAGCATGGCCGGCAATCCCAGCCGCTTCGAGACCGGCACAGTTACCATCCGCCGCGACGACACCTGGCGTGACCAGCTGCCCGCATCCACACGACGGCTGGTGACGCTCTTGACCTGGCCGTTGGCGCGTCGCTACGGCTATTGAGGCGGCTGTTGTCCCGCGCCCAGCTTGCCCCTGATCAACTGCATGACCTCCCGATCCTCGGCGTCGGGACCCAGCAGCCGGAGGACGGCTGCAAAGACCACCACCGCCACCACACAGAGGGCGAGTAGATGAAGGACCGGAGAGCCCAACGGCAGGCGGTCAGCCAGCACGAGGGCGCCTGATGTGACCAGGGCCGCCACCAGGCCTTTGACATAGCGCCGATCCCAAGGCCACAAACCCTCCCAGCGGTGGACCAGCAGCAGCGCGCCGCCAAAAAGACCGACGATCGACAGCAGTGCCGCCACCGCCGCGCCCACCAGACCGTGACGGGGAATCAAGTACAGGCTGAGACCGATATTGGCCGCCAGGGCGGCACCCGAGAGCACCAGCCAGGAGTTCTGGCGGCCACCCATGACCAGGATAAAGCCCACCGCACCGGTGGCCAGATTGACCAACTGCGCGACCGACAGCACCACCAGTGGCAACGCACCCGCCACATAGCGGCTGTCCAGCAACACGCCGAGGACCTGGTCGGGCACCATCACGATGACCAGAAAGACCGGCAGCGCCAGATAGAGACCCCACTTGGTCGACACCTTGTAAAGGTCGTTGAGCTCCCTCTTCCGACCGGCCGCAAAGTGAGCCGAGATCAGCGGCGCAAAGATGCCGTTGAAGGAGTTGAGGATCAGGATGAAGATAAAGGCGACCTGCGAGGCGGCCTGATAGATCCCGGTGTCGGCGGCGGAAAGAAAATAGGCCACCAGCAGCCGATCGATCCACATGGTCACCAGCGCCAGCATCCCGGCCATGGCGGCCGGCAGCGAGAAGAGCATCAACTCCCGGTTGCCGACCACCGCGACCTCGCCCACCGGCTCCGTATGCCGCCGCCATCCACGGGTGAGAAAGAGCAAAGCAACCACCAGGGCCACGGCAAAAGAGACGTCGGTGGCCACCACGGCGCCAAACAGCTGCCACCCCAGAGCCCAGAAGATCAAGAACAGGATGAGGTTGACGAGAGGCTGCACCAGATCCTCGGCGATCACGTTGGGCACCATGCGCAG
>SBFI01000286.1 GCA_006227875.1 Acidobacteriota bacterium | reverse complement strand
GCGTCGTACCCTTCGTCCTCGTGGATGGGGTAGCCGGCAGCGAAGGCGTGGCAGGTATCCAGACAGACCCCCAGCCTCTCCGGGTGGGCCGAATGGTCGCGAATGGTCGCCAGGTGGCTCAGACGCCGCCCGAGGACGGTGCCCTGGCCGGCGGTGTTCTCGAGCAGGATCCGGGTCTCTCCGCCGGCCGCAGCGCGAAAAACATGGTCGAGGGAGGTCGCCACCTTCTTTAGGCCCTTTTTCTCTCCAGCGCCGAGATGGGCACCCGGGTGGAGCACCAGAAAGGGGATCCCCAGGCGCTCACAGCGGTCGAGCTCGTCGCGCAGGGCGCGCCGGGAGCGGGTGCGGTTGGTGGGATCGGACGAGGCGAGATTGATCAGATAGGTCGAATGGGCGGCGATGGGACCGATAGGGCTGGCCGCATGCAGCTGGCGAAAGCGCTCGACTTCCTCGTCGGCCAGGGGTTTACCCACCCATTGGCTGGCGTTCTTGACAAAGACCTGAAGGGCCTCACAGCCGATCTCCTCGCCGCGAGGGAGGGCTTTGCTGACACCGCCGGCGATGGAGACGTGGGCGCCTAGAGGGGGGGCGGTAGCGGTGTTCATGGAGGTCGCAATCTTTGCACAAATCCGGGGCATGGGCTGCTAGACTCCCGGCCATGTTGGCGGCGCTGCTCAAGCTCTTCGGGCGAATGGCCTATCTGGCCCTGCTGCTGGTCGTTTTCGTGCTGGCCGGGTATTTCTCGTTCAGCCTCTTTGTCCGCAGCGGGGTTACCTCGGTTCCCGAGTTGGTAGGTCTGTCGGATGCCGAGGTGGGGGCTCGACTGCTGGACCATGGGCTGCGGATGCGTCGGGCAGCGGCCGCCGACCGCTACGACGAAGAGGTGCCGGCCGGTCGCATCCTCAAGCAATCGCCGGCGGCCGGTAGTCTGGTCAAGCGGGGCAGCTCGGTCGACGTGACCGTTTCCCTGGGCCCGGAGCTGCTGGAAGTTCCCGACCTCAACGGGCGCGCCCTCCAGGCTGCCCAGGTGACGCTCAACGCTGCCGGTCTCATCGTCGGTCGTACTGCCAGCGTCTTCAGCGCGGGCCCTCTGGCGGGCACGGTGGTGGCTCAAGACCCCCCAGCGGGAACGCGCGTCGGACGTGCGGCTCCGGTGACCCTCTTTCTTTCTCAAGGAAGCTGGTCCGAGACCTATGTGATGCCGGATCTGGTCTATCGTGATCTCGAGGATGTCCGGCGTTTCTTCGATCGCCGGGGCTTCCGTCTCGGCAGCGTCAAGTTCGAGCCCTATGAGGGGATCGCCTCGGGCGTCGTCCTGCGGCAGTTTCCTCTCCCGGGTCATCCACTGCGGCGACGTGACGTCATCTCTTTGGTCGTGACCACCCAGGAACGTGTGGGACAGGGGGTCTGAAGACTTTGCTGCTTGCACCCTCGATACTGGCGGCGGATCTGGCCGATCTGGAGACGGCGGTCGCGATCTGCGAGCGCGGGAGAGCCGACTTTCTCCATGTCGACGTCATGGACGGCCATTTCGTACCCAACCTGACAATCGGCATTCCGGTGGTCGAGGCTCTGGCCAAACGGACGGAGATTCCTCTCGACGTGCACCTCATGGTGTCCAACCCCGAACGTCTCTTGGATCAATACCTGGATGCCGGGGCGTCTTGGCTATCGGTTCACTGGGAGGCGGCCACGCACCTCGACCGCCTGCTGACTCGCATCCACGAAAGAGGAGCCCGGGCCGGCGTGGCGCTCAACCCGGCAACACCGGTCGAAGTGCTCGACGATGTCTTGCCGGCGCTCGATTTTGTCCTCATCATGTCGGTCAATCCGGGGTCCGCCGGCCAGAAATTCCTCTCCTATACCCTGGACAAGGCACGGAGACTGCAGGCAAAGGCACGGGAAAGGAATTTGGAGGTGACAATCGCTATGGATGGGGGCGTCGGTCTCGACAACATAAGCCGGGTGGCGGCCGCGGGGGTGGACTTCTGCGTGGCGGGTTCGGCTGTCTTTGGCAGCGAGGATCCTGCCGCAACCATCGGAGCGCTCCGCTCGAGAGCCGAATCGGAGGTGGCCTGATGCTGATGCAGACATTTCGGCAAAAGGAGCTGCTCCTGCTCTCGATCGTGCTTCTGGTCGTGGCGCTGGTGGCCGGGTGTGGAGGCCCCAAACAAGATCCGATCCTCCAGCTGTCGGCCGAGGAGTCCCTGGAGATCGGCAAGGAGCTGATGGAGAAGAAGAAGTACTCGCAGGCGCGAGAGTATTTGAGTCACGCCTTCGAGGTGGCGCCCAACTCGGCGGTCGGTCGAGAAGCTCTGTTGCTGGTGGCTGACGCCCACTATCTCGATGGGGGCAGCGACAACTTTATTCGCGCCGAGGCCAAATACAGGGATTTCTTGAATCGCTTCCCGACAAGTGAGCGGGCCGGCTATGTGCAACTCCAACTAGCCAACAGTCTGTCCAAGAGAATGCTTAGGCCCGATCGGGATCAGACCGCAACCCGTCAGGCCCTGGAGGCCTACGACGAGTTGCTGCTGATCTATCCCGGCACCCAGTACGCGGAAGAAGGTCGGTTGGAGATGGCGGCATTGCGTGAGAACCTTGCCGATCACGAAATGATCATCGGTCGGTACAACTTTCGTCGCCGGCTCTACACCGCAGCGACTTCGCGTCTTTCGTACCTGGTGGAGGAGTTCCCCGAGTACAGCAAAATGGACAGGGCCCTTTACTACCTCGTGGTCGCCTCCTACTATGCCAACCAGCCCGAAGAAGGGAAGGCGGCTCTGGAGCGGCTCGAGACCGAGTATCCCGACAGTCCGTACCTGAAGGACGTCAACAAGAGAGCCGAAAAGGCGCAGCGAAAGGTCGACCAGCTGAAGAAGAAGATGGAAAAGAGAGCTGCAAAATGAAAAAGAGCGTCTATCTGATACTGCTTTCCGGTCTTCTGGCGGTCGGGTGTACAAGCTCGACGCAGGGAACTCGAGACTATAGCTCCGCCGAGATGGATGAGATCAAAAGACGGGTGATGGAGCTGCAAGAGAATGCCACGGTGGCGCAGGTCGAGCTCGAAAGGCTACGGCAGCAAGTCGCCAACCTGGAAGCGGCGCTCAGAGATCTCGACCAGCGGCGAGCCGGCGGTGTGGAGATCTCGGAGGCGGTGTCGCCGTATGGCAGCATCATAGGGGTCGAAGAGACCGATCTTCCTCCCGTGCAGGTTCCCCAGCCGGCAACCGGCGTCGGGCAGGAGGGCGCGGCATCGATACCGGAGGAAGGCTCGAGCGGTGACCCCGTGGTCGGTTATAGACCGGTGGAGCCGGCCGCCCAGGCCCTCTACGACCGCGGCTACAGTCTTTTTCACCAGGGTCGCTACCTGGATGCGGAGGCCACCTTCCAGCGCTTTCTCCAGGCCTACGCGGATACCGATTTGTCCGACAACGCTCAGTACTGGATCGGTGAGTGCCGCTACGCCCGACAGGATTTGAGAGGGGCGCTGGCGGCCTTCCGTGAGACGGTCCAGCGCTATCCGGCGGGCAACAAGGTGCCGGACGCCATGATCAAGGAGGGGGACTGCCTGCGTGGCCTCGGGGACCTCGAGGGCGCCCGTCTGCGCTACGACGAGGTGATAAGGCGGTATCCCGGCTCGGCGGCGGCCAGTGTGGCCGAGGAGCGTCGCAAGGGCACCTAGCAGGGCCGCAAAAACCCAAGAAAACAGCTGGTATAGCGCCATTCTCATGTGGAGGGCTTCCTTGACAGCCTGTGGAAATCTGTGTACGTTGACTCGAGTTGCGACCGCTGTTTCGAGCACTGGCTAACCTTCTATGTAAAGGGCGAAAAGGAGCTTCGGACATGATGCAGCACCGTCTCACCTGCCTGGCCTTCACGATTCTCCTGCTGGGGATAATGGGCATGGCGGTTGCCGCTCAGCCGCCGAAAGATCTCCACATTGTGGGAGATCACTGGACCGCCTGGTATCCACCGGAAACCTACGCGGAAGGCGCCGAGCTTTACGTCATCGAAAAAGGCGACACGCTCTGGGATCTCTCCAACCGGTTCTATGGCGACCCCTACCTCTGGCCCCAGCTGTGGGAGCGCAACCAGTACATCCTGGATGCCCACTGGATTTATCCCGGTGACACATTGGTCGTCGGACTCGAAGTCACGCCGGTGGAAGAGTTGACGATGGATATCGGTGAGGACGAGGGTGTGCCGGAGGGTGACGAACTGTTCGACCGCGCACCCGGTGCGCCGATACCACTAGGCAGCGAAGACGACATCTATTGCACCGGCTATATCGATGAGCCCGGAGAGGTCTTTCCGTTCCACGTCATCGGTGCCGAGTACGAAAGTCTCACCCCCACGATGAGAGATTTCTCGTCTCGCAGATCGTCCGCCTACAGGCTGTCGAGCACCTCCAAACTCGGGTTGCTGATGACCGACATCGTCTACCTCGACGGCGGCCGCCAGGCGGGGATGATGCCCGGCGATGTCTATACCGCCGTCCGGCCGGAGCACCTCGTCAAGCACCCGGAAACCAAGAAAACACTAGGCCGTTTCTACCGATATCTGGGGCGGGTGCGGGTGCTGACGGCGCAGGAGGACTCGGCTATCGCTGAGATCGTCCATTCCTGCCTGGGTATTGGCCTGGACGATGGCCTCAAGCCTTTTACCCCCGAGCCTGTGCCGTTGTCGAGGCAGTCGGGGATGATCGGGTTCAACAACCCAGTCGAGCGCGAGGAGCTCGCTGGTGCGCCGGTGATCGTCAGCTCGAACTTCGATCAGATCTCTCTGGGGCAGGGACACGTGGTGTTCATCGACCAGGGGTCACTGCACGATGTGACACCCGGCGACCTGTATACGATCTACAGAAAGACTCCGGCGGGACAGCCACCGCTGATTGTCGGAGAGCTTGGAATCCTATCGGTGAGAGAACAGGCCTCCTTGGCCAAGATTCTCAAATCGCGTTACGCCATCCATATTGGCGATCGGCTCGACCCCAAGTACGAGTAGGGGTCGATCCAAAAGAGAGGGAACCCGAGCCCATCGAGGGCTGCTTTAGCTCCTGTTTGCGCAGTCTCGCAACTGTGCTATCCTGCGGTCCTTCGGGTCCGAGAGGGAAGAGTGGCCATCAAGAAGAATCTGAACGGGCATCTGTCTCAGATTGTCGATGAGCTGGTGCGTCGAGGGGTGACGCTGGACCAGGCGAGAAGAGAGTTCGAGAAGCAGTTTATCGTCGCTGCCCTGCGCACCAACGAGGGCAATCTCTCTCGCTCAGCCAAGAGCATTGGCGTCCACCGCAACACTCTGCGCAACAAGGTCTGCGATCTGGGCATCGTGACTCGGGACTACTCCGGGTCGGCCACTCGCCGTCGGCCGCCACGACGCCGCTGAGATCCTGAAATCGCGCCAATTACCAGCCCGGAACTGTGGCATTTGGCACAGCAATTGCTAGGTTTTTCGACATTGGTGAGGGTCCGGTGGCGGATGGTAGAGGCCGTCTGGTAAAATAGGTCCGGGCCCCCGGCAAAACCCCCTAACGACATTTCGACGTATTTGAAGATAAATAGAGGTGTATTCAAAGCATGAGTTGTAGCAGTAGGCGCAAAGCCGCGCCCAAGATAGCTTTAGCGACCGTCCTGTTCCTGGCGGTCTCGCTGAACTCCCCACCGGTGATCCTGTCGACCACCGACGATGGTCCCCCGCCGCCCACTCCGGAGGAGGTCTATGTACTCGAGGAGGTGGCCGAGTGGGTGTTGGGCGGGCCCATCTCAGAGGACTTCTCGGCATTCACCAATGCCGATCTGGCACCCGTGGCTCATGCGCGACGCCAGAGCTTCGAGCTCTTTCGTCGCTTTGGCAGTGAGCATGCCCGCCAGGAGAAGCTTCTTGCCCTACCCTTCGGAGATTTGATCCAGTCGAGCGCCGAGCGCTACCAGGTGGACGGTCTACTGCTGGCTGCCATGGTCGAGGCCGAGTCGGGCTTCGACCCGCACGCCATCTCCCCGCAAGGGGCGTTGGGGCTCATGCAAGTCATGCCTGACACGGCTGCTCAATTCACCGTACTGGAGCCGCTGAATCCAGCCACCAACCTGGAGATCGGCGC
>SBFI01000457.1 GCA_006227875.1 Acidobacteriota bacterium | reverse complement strand
TGGTCGCAACGCCGTGAGATCTTCAGCTGGGCGTCGTACGACTTCGCCAACTCGCCCTATACGACGCTGGTGGTGACCTTTATCTACGCCACCTATTTCACCGAAGCTATCGCGCCCGATTCGGTCACCGGAACGGCACTCTGGTCCCGCGGCGTCACCATTACGGCCCTGGTGGTGGCCTTCTTGTCACCGCTGCTCGGCGCCGTGGCCGATCGTGGCGGCTACCGCAAAGCGTTCCTGATGCTGACCACGAGCATCTGCATCTTCGGCACCGTGGTGCTCTACACCGTTCTCCCCGGTCAGACCACCCGCGCCCTCATCTGGTTCGTGACCGCCAATATCGCCTTCGAGATGGGGATGGTCTTCTACAACGCCTTCCTGCCCGACATCGCGCCGCGCGAGCTCATCGGTCGGGTCTCCGGCTGGGGGTGGGCGCTGGGCTACGCGGGTGGCCTCCTGGCCCTGGTGGTGGCGCTCGTCGCGCTGATCCAACCGGAGGTGCCTTGGTTCGGCTTCTCGACCGAGTACGGCGAAAACGTGCGCGCCACCAACCTGCTGGTGGCGGTCTGGTTCGCCGTCTTCAGCCTGCCGATCTTTCTGTGGGTCAAGGAGGACAAGTCGCGGATCACCACCTCGGGCGGCATCCTCGACGCCAGCTTCAGGCAGCTCACCACCACCTTCAAGGAGATACGTGAGTACAAACAGATCTTCCGCTTTCTGATTGCGCGGCTGGTCTACAACGACGGTCTTGTCACCATCTTCGCCTTTGGCGGCATCTACGCCGCCGGCACCTTTGGCTTCACCCTGCAGGAGATTCTGGTGTTTGGCATCGTTCTCAACGTGGCTGCGGGGCTCGGCGCCTTTGGCCTCGGCTTTCTGGACGACCGGTTGGGCGGCAAGAGAACGATCCAGATCAGCCTCTGGGGACTCGTGATCGCCACCCTCATCGCCGTCCTGGCTCCCTACAAATGGATGTTCTGGATTGCCGGGATCATGGTGGGCATCTTCGCCGGCCCCACCCAGTCGGCCAGCCGCTCGTTGATGGGGCGCTTCGTACCGCCCGACAAGGAGAACGAGTTCTTCGGTTTCTTCGCCTTCTCGGGCAAGGCAACCGCCTTCTTGGGGCCTCTGATGCTTGGGGTGCTGACCGAGATCTTCGACACCCAGCGCGCCGGGGTCTCGATCGTGCTGGTTCTCTTTGTTCTGGGCTATCTCGTGCTCCAGGGGGTCGACGAAGCAGAAGGCATCCGGGCAGCCGCCAGGCCCGGTTAGGCCCCGGCGGAACGGACGGGCGATTGTCGATGCGGAAATACCTGGACTCCTTTCTCTCCGCCCTGTGTCGTCTGGTGGCTCGGATCTTCTTTCGCCGCATCGAGGTGGTGAACTTGGCGGAATTTCCACGCAGTGGACCGTTGCTGGTGGTCGCCAACCACGGCAACAATCTGATCGATCCTATGTTGCTATTCGGTTTTCTGCCGGTGCCGGTCCGCTTCTTGGCCAAGAGCACACTGTGGGACAACCCGGGTCTCCGCTTTCTCATGCAACTCGGTGGCGCCATCCCGGTCTACCGACGGCAAGACGGCGCCGATGTCTCGCAGAACCAGGAGACCTTTGTTCGCTGCCGCGAGACGCTCGCCAATGGTGGCGCGATCGCGCTCTTCCCGGAAGGTCTGAGCCACGATGAGCCGGCTCTCCAGCCGCTCAAGACCGGTGTCGCCCGGATCGCGCTCGAGGCTGAGAGCGAGCACGGACCGCTCGGAGTCCGCATCGTGCCCGTGGGTCTGGTATTCGAGCGCCGGCACGAGTTCCGCTCCCGGGTCCTGATACAGGTGGGCGAGCCGCTCGATCTGCCCGAGGAGATCGAGCGCTACAAACGGGAGCCAAAGGTCGCCGTGCGCAAGCTGACGGCGCGGGTCGGCGAAGCTCTCACCGGGGTAACCCTCAACTACGACTCCTGGAACGACGCACGGCTGATCGAGCGGGCGGCGGATATCTTCGCCCGGCCCGAGCTGGATGTTCCGACCTCCGGCCAACTGGCCGCCCGGGTGTCGGTGAGACAGGCGGTCGAGGGCTATCGCGAGCTCGCCAGCGAGCATCCCGATCGGATCGAGCAGCTCGTCGCTCGCGTGGAGCGCTACGACCGGCTCCTGCGCCTGGCCGGACTCAGCGACCAACAGGTGGCTTCCAGCTACCCGCGCTCGCGCGTGGCGCGTTTTGTCGGGCTCACCACGGTTCGGCTGCTTCTCTTCTTACCCGTGGCGCTGGCCGGGACACTGCTCAACTGGCTGCCCTACAAGATCCCCGGCTGGGTGACGCGCTACCTCCGACTCGAACGGAAAGTCAATGAGCCGGCGACCTACAAGGTGATGATCTCCTTCTTTCTCTTCCCTCTCTTCTGGCTGGTCGAGAGTCTGCTGGCCGGCAAGCTGTGGGGACCGGCGGCCGGTCTCGGTATGGCTTTCTTCGCCCCTCTGAGCGGCTATGTCGCCCTGCTCTTTCACGAGCATCTGGGACGCTTTCGGGGCGAATCCCGCGCCTATCTTCTCCAGCGCTCGCGGAGCCGGCTCATCCGCGAGCTGGCCCCCTTGAGACAGTCGATCTACGAGGAGGTCGTGGAGCTCGCCGAGATCTATCGGCAACGAGGGGATTAGGTCTTCATCTCCGCCAGGATCGCTTCTTCGAGGATCTCACCCAGGATCGCGATGGTGCGGCGACCCTCTTCGGCGCTGGCCGCCGCCGGGTCGCCAAAATAGGCCTGATCGCCACCGGCCTCCTCGAAGGTCTTCTTGCCCTCGCGGATGGCCACCGAGAGCGACCTGGGGTTGGGCTCGAGCTTCCGTCTGATCTCTTCGCGCACCAGGTCGGCCCGGGCGGCCATCACCACTGAACCCTCGTAGGAGCCCGCGTGGCAGGCGCCGCTCTGAAACTCCTCGCTGAGCAGATGCACCCAGGGCTTGTAAGTCAGATCGGGAAAGGCCACCCGCAACCGACCTCGCTCACGGATCGTATCGACGGCCTCGTGGAGCGCACCGAGATGCGCCGGATCCAGATGGGCGTTGGCTATTCCCAGGGTGCCGATCTTCCACTCGGCCAGGGCGTCGGCGACGACAACCAGCAGCGCCGTCACGGTCTCGGCGCGTACCGAGATCGTCCCCGGGAAGCCGGCCGCAAAGGGAGCGGCGCTGTAGGTCACCTCCGGGAGCAGCAGTGGTACGAGATCCTTCTCGGCGAGCCGGTGGGCGGCGGCCTCGGCCATGCTCTCGGCAATGATGACATCGGTGCCCAGCGGCAGATGGGGCCCATGTGCTTCGACCGCGCCCGTCGCCAGAAGAGCCACGGTGCGCTCGACCGGCAGTGCTTCGACCTCGGTCCAGGTCAGCTCGACGAGACGCAAAACCGGTCCGGGCACAGCTCTGAGCCACCTAGAAGAGGGCGTAGATGAACGGCGCCAGGGCCGAGCTCTCGGTCAGCACGATCAGCAGACCTACCAACAGCAGGGTGATGACGATCGGCGCCAGCCACCACTTCTTGCGCACGCGGAGAAAGTCCCAGAAGTCGCCTAGATATTTGAGCTTGCTCATTCGATCGACTCCGGTCGTACGATA
>SBFI01000337.1 GCA_006227875.1 Acidobacteriota bacterium | reverse complement strand
GCAGGCATGCTGCCCACCGGCACCGCCAAAGGCCACCATGGCAAAGTCGGCCGGCCGGTAGCCCCTTCTGATCGAGATCCGGCGCACCGCCTCCGCCATCCGCTCGTTGGCGATGTCGAGAAAGCCCTGCAGCATGTCGTCTTTCG
The DNA here is from genome assembly GCA_006227875.1 of Acidobacteriota bacterium. Lineage (GTDB taxonomy): Bacteria > Acidobacteriota > Thermoanaerobaculia > Multivoradales > JAHEKO01 > M0029. Next base: position 10,682 of record SBFI01000337.1, on the reverse strand, counting down.
ACAGCTCCCCCTCCGTGCTCTCCCGCATGCGAGCGTGCACATACTCGGCCTGGCGCTCGGCCGCCTCCCCGTCGATCGGAATCTCGAACCGATCGGGGTCGAGCCTTCCCATGAGCAGATTCACATCGGTAAGGGTCAGCGGACCGCCGGCGCCATAGCAGGCGGGACCCGGCTGGGCCCCGGCACTCTCCGGCCCCACCTTGAGCTGTCGGCCGTCGAATCGGCAGATCGATCCGCCGCCGGCGGCAACGGTCTCGATCGCCAGCGCCGGCGCCATCAGCTTGACGTCGCCCACCCGGGTCTCGAAGAGGTAGTCGTAGTCGCCGTCGTAGCGCGACACATCGGTCGAGGTGCCGCCCATGTCGAAGGCCAGGGTTTGCCGGTAGCCGGAGCGAAGTCCCGCCAGGGCAGCTCCCACGACTCCGCCGGCGGGACCCGACAACAGACTGTCCTTGGGCAGAAATTCGTCGGCCCGCACAAGACCGCCGGCACTTGTCAGACCGTGGAGGGCACCACCCCCCAGTACCCCCTCGACGCTCCCCATATAGGTCTCGATCATCTGCGACAGGTAGGCATTGACCACCGCCGTCTCGGCCCTGGGCAGGATCTTGATGCGTGGTGCCAGCCGCGCCGAACAGGAGACGTGCTCGAAGCCCAGCTCCTCGAGAATGGCCTCGACCTCCTCCTCATGGCGGCGATCGACATAGCTGTGGAGCAGCGCCACTGCCGCCACACGGATACCTTCCGCCAGCAGACGGCGTCCTTCGGCGTACACCGCCTCCCGGTCGAGCGGTCTCAGCTCCGATCCCTCGGCTGTCATCCGCTCCTCCACCTCGACCACGGCGGCATGCAGTGGGCTCGGCTTCTCGACCGCCAAGGCGAACAGGTCGGAGCGCTGTTGGGTACCGATCGCCAACAGGTCGCCAAAGCCCTTGGTAATGAACAGTGCGGTTGGCGCACCGCGACGCTCGAGCAGGGCATTTGTGGCGCGGGTGGTCGCCAGCCGCATCGCCATCGGCGGCAGGGTCTCGGCCAAACCCGTCCCGGTGACCAGCCGGGCAGCAAGGATCGGAGCTTCTTCACCGATCTCGAGCTCACAGCCGGCCCCTTCGAGCCCATCGGGGATTGGGGACGCCAGCTCGAGGGTGGCCGTGGACCCTTCGTAGCCGACGACGGGAAAGGTCCTCTCCGGATCTGCGAGCAGCAGTAGACGAGCACCCGAGAAGAAGCCGTCGGGCAGGCTCCAGGCGGCGGCGATCCTCACCCGTTGCGGGTCGAGCCGCTCGGCAATCCTGCCCCGCAGCCGGCTCGAGCTCAGCACCTTGGCCCGGTGCAAGCGGCCACCGGGATCACGGGCTACACAATCGGTAAAGGTCCCACCGGTGTCGACCCAGACCTGCCAGAGTCGAGCTTCGGTTCCACTGTCAGCTGCCGAAGGGTTGCCCGGCAATCGTCACCTGGCCCTTTCCTGAACTGCGTAAGGGTACCCAGCCTGCATTATTCATGACCACGCGATAATGCCGCGGTCATGAATAAGGCAGGCTTGCTATTCGCCGATGATCTTGACCAGAACCCGCTTGTCCCGACGACCATCGAACTCGCCGTAGAAGATCTGCTCCCAGGGTCCAAAGTCGAGCTCGCCATCGGTAATGGCCACCACCACCTCACGTCCCATGATCTGTCTCTTGTGGTGGGCATCGGCGTTGTCCTCGCCGGTGCGGTTGTGGTGATAGCGCTCCGCGCTGGCGTCGAAAGGGGCGAGCTCCTCGAGCCATCGCTTGTAGTCGCGGTGGAGACCCGACTCGTCGTCATTGATGAAGACGCTGGCGGTTATGTGCATGGCGTTAACCAGGCAAAGCCCCTCCCGGACACCGCTCTTGTGGACGGCTGCTTCCACCTGGTGGGTGATGTTGAGGAAATCCATTCGCTGTTTGACGTGCAACTTCAGGTATTCGGTGTGGGATTTCATATGGTCTTCCTCAGACGATAGATCTTTCTTCCGGCCCAGATCAGGAACAGAGCCACGAACAGCACCGCCAACACGGGCAGGAGGACCGAGAGCACGCTCAGCCCGAGCGAGCCCGCCATCTCGACGGTAGAGACAACGGGATTCCCAAAACCGGCCGTGGTCAGAGCCGAGGCCTGGCGGGTACCCACGGTCACCGCCTGCACGGCGCCCGCAACACCACCACCGGCAATAACCGCCAGTGTCCACTTGAGGTAGGGATCGAGACCGGTGATCACCGAAGCCGCGACCACCATGCCGGCCACCACCGACGCCGGCGTCGCCACGGTGTCGAGAAAATTGTCGAGCCACGGGATGTAGTAAGCACCCACCTCCAGTGCCGTAGCGATCCCAAACGTGACCAGGGCCGGGGTCCCCCCGACCCACTCGAACGAGGGTGCCAGGGACAGCAGGCCCGCCCTGGCCGCCAAATTGACCACCAGGAGAGGAACAAAGATCCGGAAGCCAGTGGCCGCGCTCAGCCCCAGACCCAGACAGATGCTGAGAATCGTCTCTATGCCCATTCTTGTCGAGACTCCATTCTATGCTTCTATTTGATCGATCATTTGAATCCGCCGCACGTGGCGCCCACCCTCGAAGGGTGTCTCGAGCCAGGTCTTCACAATCGCCAGCGCCGTCTCCGGGGAGATCAGCCGTTGGCCGAGTGACAACGCATTGGCGTCGTTGTGCTCGCGCGCCAATCGTGCCGTGCGCTCGTCCCAACACAGCGCGCACCGCACTCCCGGCACCCGGTTCGCTGCCATGGCTTCGCCGTTGCCCGAGCCGCCCAGCACGATCGCCCGATCGCAGTCCCCCGCGGCCACCGCCTCGGCGGCTGGTCGAATATAGAGCGGATAGTCCACCGACTCCTCCGAGTCGGTGCCAAAATCCACTACCTCGTGCCCGGCCGCTGTCAGGAATTCCTTGATCTGCTCTTTGTAAACATAGCCGGCATGATCGGACGCCAGGCCAATCTTCATCAGTTCAATCCTCCTTCGGCCCCCAATCCTGGAGCTCGGGGGTCATCCTACTTTCTCGAGATACGACCGAGCCACCTATCCAATTCCGAGATTCCCAGCTTCTTGGTCACGGCCAGATAACCGGTTCCATAGACCGTGAGGACAACCACCGCCTCCAACACCCACACCAACCCTCTCGGCATCCGTAGGAGGGGCGGGAAGAGACGCCACAGGACGAAAGCCGGCACCGCCGCCACCACCGCGGCAAAGAACAGCCGGCCAAAACGACGCCAGGGAAGCTCCAGACCCGGCACCTCGGTCCTCAACGCCCGACCGAGTCTCCACAACTCGAACCAGGAGGCCACACCCGCCCCCAGAGCCAACCCCAGTGCACCGAGGTAGAGCTGGCGCTCGGTGGGGCCGAGACCCACCACCTGGGCCACCGAAAACCGGTCCAGCCAGAGCATAAGCGGTATGCCCAGCCCGACGGACAGAGACACCCTGGCCACCGCGATCCTGGCCGGGATCCCCGTCTTGCCGAGGGAATAGAACACATTGTTGAGCTGGCGCGAGGCATTGGTGGCCGGGAGGCCGAGGGTGTAGCCGCACAGCACAAGGTAGACCAGCCAGTTGTCGACTTCCTGGAAGCTGCCCCGACGATAGAGAAAGGCAACAAGAAGAAAGCCAAACAGCAGATATCCGAGAAAAGTGGGCAGGGTCAGGAACGCGGTCTGACGCAATCCGGCATCGACCCTGGGCGGAAGCTCCGTCCCCTCGCCAGGACCCGAACGACGCGACAGCTCCGGCAGCTCGGCCGCCGCCACCGACATGCCAAAGAGGCTGACCGGGAGGATGTAGAGGGTCTGGGCATAGCCCAGCGCCGCCGGTGCTCCCGCTACCAGCAGCGAGGCAAGCACGATATCCAGATAGCTCGACAGCTGAACCACCCCGCGACCCGCGGCCAGTGGGGTGAAGGCCCGCAGGGCGGCCCGCACACCCGGCACCCGGGTCGAGAGCGACGGGCGAAAGCCCTTTAGCACCGCGAGCACCAACGGAATCTGAACCGCGAACTGCAACAGACCCCCGACGAGCGCCCCGGCACAGGCGGCAATCAGAATCCGATCCAGGGCCGAATGCGAGATCTGAGCTCCTCCACCGCGAAACTGCTCCCACCACTGGCCGCCGACGAGCCAGAGGGCCGCGATGATGGCGGCGTTCCACAACACGGGTGCGAAATAGGGCAAGAAAAAGCGACGGTGGCTGTTGAGGACACCCATCGCCCAGGCCGAGAGCACGAGCAGGCCGGTCATCGGAAAGATGAAACGGACGGCGGTGACGGCCAGGGGATACCGATCGACATCGGCGGTCCCCGCCGCCACCTGGGCCGCATCGCTTAGAAAGCCCGGCGCCAATAGGGCGACGATGGGCTTTGCCAACAAAATCCCGGTCAGGGCCAGAGCCGCCGCCAGCGCCAGGAGCAGGCCAAACACGGCACCGGCAAATCGACCGGCCTCCTCCTCTCTGCCCTCCTCCAGCATGCGGGAGTAGACGGGGATAAACGATACCGAGATCACCCAGTAGGTTCTGGAGCACGTTGGGTCCGCGAAGAGCCGTGCGGAAGACGTCGGCGTGTGGGCCGGCACCAAAAAAGAAGCCGAGGCTGGCCTCTCGGATGAGGCCGAAGATGCGGCTGGAGAAAATTCCCAGAGCCACTCTGGTGGCACCCCCGCCCAATCGGCGCGGGCCGGAGGTCGACGAGCTGTCCATGTCCTCTGGCATGAGTTTGGTCTTACCGGCGTCATTGTATGAGGGAGCGGGTCAAATGTGGTAAATAGTGTAGCTGGTCATGCCGATATACGAGTTCTACTGCAGCCACTGCCATACCCTTTTCAATTTCTTCTCGCCGGTCATCGACACCGAGAGCCGGCCCTCCTGTCCGCGCTGCGAGCGGCCTCACCTCGAGCGTCGACCGGCCCGCTTTGCCACCCTCAAGCACCAGGGAGAGGAAGAACCCGATCCGTTTGGCCAGCTCGACGAATCGCGGCTCGAGGGTTTCATGGACAGCATGATGGAGGAGATGGGTGATCTGGACGAGAACGAAGATCCCCGCCAACTGGCCAGCATCTTCCGCCGCTTTGGTGAAGCCTCGGGACTGGAGTTCGGACCCAAAATGGAGGAGTTCATGAGCCGTCTCGAGGCGGGAGAAGATCCCGAGCACCTGGAGGAAGAGATGGAAGGTGAGCTCGACGACGAAGATGCCCTGGCCGAGCTGTTCCGTCTCAAGCAGAGCGGCTGGCGGGCAAGCCGGCGGCCGCAAGTGGACGAGACGCTCTATTTTCTGTGAGCTGGGGAGAGCGGCATGGATGAAGCAGCCGGAAACCTGGCCGGGGCTCTGAACGGTCTCGAGGAGGGGCTCCTACTGGTGGTCACGGGAGCCGGCGTCAGCTCTGCCAGCGGCGTTGCCACTTTTCGCGGCAGCGAGCCCGATGCGGTGTGGAAGCAGAGCGATATGAGTCTCGCGACTTTCGACTATTTCCTGCGTGACCCCGTTGGTCAGTGGCAGTGGTATCTGCAGCGATTCGAGGCGCTGAAGGCGGCGCGTCCAAACGCCGCCCACCAAGCGCTGGTATCACTCGAGAAATGGCAGCGTGAGAGGGCGGGCCGGTTTCGGCTGGTGACTCAGAACATCGACACCCTGCACGAAGAGGCGGGATCGGAGGAGATGATCAAGGTCCACGGCACCTGCGATCGCTTCCGCTGCTCCCGTGCCGGTTGCAGCCTGGGGTCTCCCACCGGTTCCCTGCCCCGCGACGAGGTCGACTTGAGCGCCTTTGTGAGCGAGCCGACGCGCGAGACGCTACCCAGCTGTCCGGTCTGTGAGTCCCCGCTGCGGGCCCACGTTCTCTTTTTCGACGAGTACTACACCGAGCACCAGGACTACCGCTTCGCCGAGGTCGAGGAGATGGCGATGGCGGCCGACCTCATCCTCTTCGTGGGCACCTCGTTTGCCGTCGGGGTAACCGATCTGTTTCTGCAGTGTGGCAGTCGCCGCTCGATCCCCATGTATTCGGTGGACCCGGCCGCCTCCCGCTTTCCACAATGGGCCCGGCTGATAGCCCTCCAGGCACCCGCCGAGGAGCTGCTCCCTGCCGTCTGCCGGCAACTGGGGATCGGCGATAGCTAGCTTGCAGGCTCTTTTTGCTACTCTTGGTGCTTTCTGCCGGGAGTAAGAACCTCTTGCCCAATAATTCTCGACTGCTCGAAACCGTCGGCGCTGACACCGCCACGGCGCTGCTCGATCATCTCGAAAGGGACGGTGAGCCTCCCGCCGGTAGGCGGGTCTTTGTCAATCGCACCTTGCGGCTGGAGACCATCCGCTACCTGGGATTCGACCTCGACTGGACCCTGGCCGACTACGAGCGACTGCCGCTCGAGAAGCTGACCTTCGACCTCACCATCGATCGGTTGATCGATTTCCACGGCTACCCGGAGAGTATTCGCCAGGTGGAGTTCCGACCCGACTTTCCCCGTCGTGGATTGCTGCTCGACAAGGAGGCGGGAACGGTTCTGCGGATGAACCGCCACCGGTATGTCAACCTGGCCTATTTTGGACGCGAGCGATTGGATCGCGAAGCCCTCAAACGACTCTACCGCTACGAGCCGATCCATCCGGCAAGCGCTCGCTTCTACCATCTGGACAGCCTGTTCGAGCTGCCCGAGGCCAATCTCTACGCCGAGCTCATCGACCTGGCAGATCGCGACCAGACCCTTTCGCTCCCCTCCTCTTGGCAGATCTTCGACGATCTGCGGGCCGCGGTCGATTGGGTCCACCGCCGGGGCGCCCAAAAGACAAAGGTCTTGGCCAGTCGTGAGACCTACCTCGAGCGCGATGTCGAGGTGGGGCTTGCCCTTCTTCGACTGGCCCTCAACGGCAGACGTTTGATCCTCATTACTAACTCCGATTGGGAGTATGTCCATTCGATCTGCTCGTTTCTCTTCGACGGCCTGCTACCCGGGCTCGAATCGTGGCGCGACCTGTTCGATCTGGTGATCGTCGAGGCCGGAAAACCGGACTTCTTCCGCACCCACCGGTCTTTCGAGCCGATCGAGACGCCCACGGATACGATCAGGGAGACCGATGTCCCGACCTGGGGGGGTGTCTACCGCGGCGGCTGCCTCGACGGTTTCATGCGGCTCATCGCCGAGCCGGGTGAGCACGTTCTCTATGTCGGTGATCACATCTATGGGGACATCGTCTCTTCCAAGCTCGAATCCACCTGGCGGACCGCTCTCATCGTCCGCGAGCTGGAAGAGGAGCTGAGCCAGCGAGAGCAAAGCGCTGCGGATCTCGACAGGCAGATCGAGCTGCAGCAACAGATGACGGATATCGGCCACGAGATGGATCACCTGCGAGATGTCATCACGGTCTATCAGGACCTGGTCGAGCGCGGCGCCGATCTGTCATCCGAGAAACTCGAAAGCCTGCGAGGCTCCTTCGACCGGCTTCGCCGGGACCACTTTCGGCTCCTGCAGGAGGAGGCGACCTGGTCGGAGCGCCTGGCCCGCAGGTTCAACCCCTATTGGGGCTCTTTCTTCAAACAGGGAACGAGCAAGACCCGTTTTGCCAGTCAGCTCGAGTCCTATGCCTGCCTCTATACCTCGCGGGTCAGCAACTTCGCCTATTACGGAGCCAACCGCTATTTTCGCGTCAGTGAGGACCCGATGATGCACGAGTTGGAGGAGCGGCGGTGAAGGAGAGTGGGACGCTGCTTCCCCACCTCCAGCCCGCTAGCCAGTCCTTTGCGCGCGAGCTGGCGGCGAGCTATCGCCTCACCTTTCAGGAGCTGCGACGGGTAGCCGAGGCCGCCCGCGACCTGGAGATGTGGTGCGAAGACACCCTCGAGACCTGGTGGCGCGGCGCCGAGGAGCAGGTGTCGGTCGGCGGGCGCGAGCGCAAGAAGGCGCTCCTGCGACTCCTCGACGAGCACCTGCAAGAGCTCTCGGCGGCGGCCAAGTCCTACCCGGCCGAGGGCTTTGCCCAGCCCCCCAGGAGGCAGGTACAACTCGTCGAAAGGGAGACCTCGAAGGAGGTCTTTGGACTCTGCGCCGCCTACTCCGAGCGGACCGTTTGCTGTGGTCTCAAGACCATCGATGCCGTCCGTGGTTGTCCCTTTGGCTGCAGCTATTGCACGATCCAAACTTTCTATGGCGAGAAGGCCGAGTTGGAGAGCGACCTGGTCGACAAATTGGCCGGGCTCGAGCTGGACCCCGGCCGCTCGTACCACATCGGCACCGGTCAATCCTCGGATTCGCTGGTCTGGGGCAATCGTGGCGGCCTCCTCGACGCCCTGCTGGATTTTGCCGCACGCCATCCCAACGTCCTCCTCGAGCTCAAAACAAAGTCCGACAATGTGCGCGATCTCTGCTCCCGAGATCTGCCCGACAATGTCATCTGTAGTTGGTCGCTCAACACCGAGACGGTGATCCGCAATGAAGAGCACGGTACGGCTTCGCTCGAGCGACGCCTCCGGGCCGCTCGTGAGGTGGCCGACAAGGGTCTGAGGGTCGCTTTTCATTTTCACCCCATGGTCTTCTACCAGGACTGGCGCCGAGACTATGGTGCCATCGCCGAGCGTCTCCTCGCCCGCTTCGAGCCCCACGAGGTGGGATTCGTCTCCATGGGCTCGGTGACCCTCATCCGCCCTGTCGTCCAGGAAATCCGGCGGCGTGGCGGCGAGACCAAGATCCTGCAGATGGAGCTCACCCCCGATCCACACGGCAAGCTGACCTACCCCGAGCAGATCAAGGTCGATCTCTTCAGCCACATCTACGGCAGCCTACGCCCCTGGCACCGGGAGGTCTTCTTCTACCTCTGTATGGAGACCGATCGGATCTGGCGGCAGGTCTTTGGTCGCTCCTACGTCACCAATGAGGATTTCGAGCTCGATTTCCTCCGCCGCTGCCCACCGCGTCCTCTCTCGGCTCAACCTGTTGCCGAACCGGTCAGCGCTCGAATCTGACCTCGCCGCCGACGATCGTCAGGTCCACCCGGGCCGTGAGTATCTCTTCCGCAGGAATCGTCATGATGTCCTTGGAGAGAACCGCGATGTCGGCCAGCTTGCCCTCCACCAGAGATCCCTTGAGATCTTCCTCGAAGGCGGCAAAGGCATTTTCCAGGGTGTATGACTTGAGAGCCTCTTCGCGGGTCATCCGCTGCTCCGGGTAGAAGAGCTCGCCGTTGACCATCTCTCGGGTGACCGAGGCGTGGAACCCGGCAAGCGGATCGATGTCTTCCACCGGCACATCTGTGCCGTTGGTGACCACCGCCCCCGAGTCGATGAGCGATCGCCAGAGGTAGGAGCCGGACTCCGCCCTCTCGTCACCCAAACGCTCGGGTACCCAGGGGCCATCCGACGTACAGTGGATCCCCTGCATGGCGGCGATCACCCCCAGCTCGGCAAACCGCCCCACATCCGACGGATCCAGGTGCTGTGCATGTTCGACCCGCCAGCGCAAGTCTTTCGGGTTACCGTTGGCCTCGAACACCTCCTGGTAGATATCCAGAACCCGGCGGTTGGCACGGTCCCCGATGGCGTGGGTATTGACCTGGTAGCCATGCTCGATGGCGATCTCGGCCGTACGCCGTATCTCGTCCTCGGGCTCCAGCACCAGACCGACGCTCTCCGGCATATCGGTATAAGGCTCGAGCAACCAGGCACCATGAGCCCCCAAAGCCCCGTCGATCTGACGTTTGATCGAGCGCACGGCGAGGAAGTCGTTGCCCTCTGCCGGCATGAAGAATTCCCCGAGCCGCTTGTCCATCTCCTCGTTCGACTCCCGACGCACCATGACATAGAGGCGCACCGGCAGGGACCCCTCTTGCTCGAGGGTTTTGAAAAGGTCGATGGTCTCGAACGACGAGCCGGCATCCTGAAACGAAGTGATTCCCTTGGACAGGGCCTCCTCGCCCGCAAGCTCGATCCACCGCCGCCGCTCGGCCTCGATCTCTTCGGGGCTCCTCTCTTCCTGCGAGCGGGCATACGCCTGCCGCACCGCCACCTGGGCCTTTTCCCGCAGTAGACCGGTGAGCTCTCCCTCGGCGTCACGTACCAGCTCGCCACCCGGCGGGTTCTCCGAGTCGCTGTCGAGACCGGCCAGCTCGAGTGCCTTGGCGTTGGCAAAGGCCGCGTGACCGCTGGCGTGACCGAGGATAACCGGGTTCTCAGGACTCACGGCACTCAATCCGGTGTGCACCGGAGATCCGTCGACGGCTGATGACGGCGGGCTGGTCCATTTCTCCTGGTGCCAGCCACGTCCCCGAATCCATTCTCCGGGCTCGGTCTCGGCCACTGCCTGCTCAACCATCGCCACGATCTCGTCCCAACTCTCGACCGTGGTCAGATCGAGGATGGTTTTCGATTCGCCCAGACTCATGTAGTGGCCATGCCCCTCGATAAGACCGGGGACTGCCAGCCGCCCGTCGAGCTCGATCACTCGAGTGTCCGGCCCGATCAGCGCCTCGATCTCTTTGTCGCTGCCAACCGCGACCAGGATCGAATCCCTCACCGCCACCGCCTCGGCCTGCGGTCGGCCCTCGTCGACGGTCACCACTCGGCCACCGCGTAGAACCAGATCGGCCGGCTCGCGGACGGTGTCCACCTGACCACAGGCCACCAGTATCAGTACACCTGCGCACAACCACAGATTGTCGAGGCTAT
>SBFI01000038.1 GCA_006227875.1 Acidobacteriota bacterium | reverse complement strand
TCCATCATCAGGCTGAAGCCGGGACCGCTGGTGACCGTCATCGATTTGGAGCCGGTCCACGACCCACCGACAACGGCCGCCATGGAGGCGAGCTCGTCCTCCATCTGGATAAAAGTGCCACCCATCATGGGAAAACGGCGGGAAACACGCTCCACCACTTCGGTAGATGGGGTGATCGGATAGCCCGCCACAAACCGGCAGCCGGCCGCCATGGCACCTTCGCCACAGGCGAAGTCGCCGTCGAGGAAGTGGGCGCCGGTCAGCACTCCAGCTGGATCTGCTTTCATGCGCTCACCTCCTGCTTCTCTTCAGGTGGAGGTGCACCGGGCCGTGCCACGGTGAAGATGGCGAACTCGGGGCAGATCATCTCGCACAGGTTGCAGTTGACGCACTCGCCCGACTTGACCGTCATCGGGGGGTGGTAACCCTTGCGATTGAACTCCTCCGACATCTCCAGCACATCGCACGGACAGTACTCGACACAAAAGGCGCAGCCCTTGCATCGGTCGGCGATGATGATCACGTCGCCGCGCGGCACATCCACCTGATCTGCATCCAGTGGTTGTCGCCAGTACCTCATCTTGTTTTCTCCTGAGAGATTCACTCTGTTGATCCCAGACGTGATCTCGCTTCAGGCCTCCTTTTCTCCGGTGGTCGTTACGTGCGAGCCGCGCACCTTTTGATAGGGGCAGCCCTCATGTAGATGGGTCACCGGACATTGTTCTTCGAAATAGGCGGAGCAGCGGAAGCACAGGCCTTCGCCCGATTCCTCCGCATGCAGGAGTGCCAACGAGAAGCGCTCCAGCCAACGCGCCAACTGGTCCAGCTCGTCGGTGCTGAAGGCGTTGATCACCGGGGTCAGCCGCTCGGCCTTGAGCGTCTCGTACTTCTCCACCAGTCGCCGACCCTTGGCGCTGGAGGACAGCAGGGTCGCCCGCCGGTCCCCTTTGGATTGCCGGCGGTAGACCAGACCGAGGCCTTCCAGCTTGTCGATGTTCTTGGTCGCGGCCGGAGGGCTGACGCCGAGAAAGTCGGCGACCTGACCGACCTGGTGCTTACCGTTGAGGGAGATGAGCTTGAGGAGATGGAACTGGGAGAGTGTCAGGGAGTTGGGAGTGACCTCGTTGAGGAGCTTGATCTCGAGGATTTCCCTGATTACAGAAGCAAAGATGTGGGAATAGCGCAGCAGCTCGAAAAGCTGACCGTCGCTGACCTTTTGGGCGTCCCCGTTGCCGGGCTTGGTCACGGGAAGTCTTGGGTCCGCTCCCTTGTCATTTGTGCACCTTTTTGGTCTCTTTTCTTAACCAGGTTAGTAATTAACTCCGTTAAATATTCTACACCTTTAGTAATTTGAATTCAATAAATTCAGACCCGTTTTTCTGTGAATTTTCAACCCCACCGAGCGGGCCTCACCGAAGGGTCTCGACGCCCTCTCCAGGGCTCTGGTAGCCTCTGCCTTCCACCCTCGAAATGACAAGTAGTTAAAGACCTTTTTCGTGACAGATTCCAGTGACTCGATCCCCTCGGCCGCTCCAAAACCAAAGGGCGAGGCTCGCGCTCGACCCCGTATATTTGCCCGCCGGAGAACTCGTAGTTTGGTCACCCTGATCGTCATCACCGCCCACATCCTTGGATTGCTCTCCTCGGTCCACGCGGTCATGACCACCCGCACCGCGCAGGGAGCGATCGCCTGGGCGGTCAGCCTCAATGCCCTGCCTTACGTCTCGGTGCCGGCCTACTGGGTTTTTGGACGGCGGAAGTTTGCCGGCTACGTCGAGGCGCGGCAGGATCGCGAGGAGGAGATTGCCTACTTGAGAGAGGACGTGATCAGGGGTCTCGAGCCGTTTGCGGAATCATCAGTCGAGCGGGTACCCGAATACCAGGGCTTGAAGGCACTCGCTGGAACATCGCTTTTCGAAGGCAACGATGTCGAGCTCCTCATCGACGGCGAGGCCACTTTCGACAGCATCTTGACGGGGATCGCCGAGGCCCGTGAGTATGTTCTCGTCCAGTTCTACATCGTCCGCGACGACGGCCTCGGCACGCGTCTGCAGCAGGCGATGATCGAGAGGGCCCGGCAGGGCGTAAGGGTCTTCTTCCTCTACGACGAGATCGGGAGCCACCAGCTGAGCAAGGCCTACCGCGAAGACCTCCGGCAGGCCGGTGTCGAGGTCTCCGCCTTCAACACCACCCAGGGGAGGCGCAACCGCTTTCAGCTCAACTTCCGTAATCACCGCAAGATCGTGGTCGTCGACGGGAGACAGGCCTGGATCGGCGGTCACAACGTCGGCGACGAGTATTTGGGTCTCGATCCCGAATTCGGTGAGTGGCGCGACACCCATGTCCGCTTGACCGGACCGACGGTCCAGATGGCTCAGGCCACCTTTCTCGCCGACTGGTACTGGGCGACCCGGGGTCTTCCCGAACTCGAGTGGCAGGCCGAACCGGCAGCGGACGGCGACACGCTGGCTCTGATCCTTCCGACTTCACCGGCCGACGAGATCGAAAAGGCACAACTCTTTTTCGTTCACGCGCTCAATAGTGCGCGCCAGCGCATCTGGATCGCCACCCCCTACTTTGTCCCCGACGAAGCGGTGATCGCCGCTCTGACACTCGCCGCGTTGCGCGGAGTGGAGGTCAAGATACTCATCCCGGACAAACCCGACAGCGTTCTGGTGCAGCTGTCCTCCTTCTGGTATATCGAGGAGCTCGGCGACACCGACATCCACTTCTACCGCTACGAGCCGGGCTTCCTACACCAGAAGGTCATGCTCGTCGACGACATGCTGGCAACCGTCGGCACCGCCAACTTCGACAACCGCTCCTTTCGTCTCAACTTCGAGGTCACGGCCGTGGTGGCCGATCGAGACTTCGCTCGAGAGGTCGAGGAGATGCTGGAGGCCGACTTCGCGCGCTCTCAGCCGATCGACCCCGACGTCCTCAAGCAGAAGCCCTTTCTGTTTCGGCTTGCCGTGCGCACCGCAAGGCTGATGGCACCGGTCCAATAAGACGAGAGGTCGCCTGACCGATCTCGGCTCTCAGTTTGCCCACGAGGGACGATCCCAATAGGCTTGTCGCAGTGATTGGGCTCTCGACAGATCGAAGCATTTTACCCAGGCAACGGCCGTCAATCACGCTGGCCATCTCGCTGCTGGCGCTGGTCTCCTTGCCGGCCTGTCGAACGGTGGAAAAGGAGCAGCGCTCTGGCAATCACCTGGTCGAGCTCACCGCGGCCGGGGCGGCAGAGTGGAAAGCCCACCAGGAAGAGCCACCAGAGACACCCAAGGGTCTCGATGCGGCACTCACCGACAGCGGTCGGATCGCCGGCTGGACCGGGCAGATGGAAATGCGCCAGGGGGAAAAAGACAGCGACACCCGGATGGTGGTGGCGGCGCCCGCCGGCACCGCGATCGAATTCAAGATCGATGTCCCAGCTGAGCCGGTTCTGAGACTCGGTCTGGGCTACCGGCCACCGGCGGAGGATGGGGGTGAGATCACCTACCGGGTGGCCCTGTCTGGGTCCGATGATAAGCCTGAGGTCCTGCTGGAGGAGACGGTTGCAGTCGCCAAGCAGTCCAGCTGGCAGGACCGCGAGATCGATCTCGACCGCTTCGCCGGGAAGCGTGTAGCGCTGGAGCTCCGGACGTCGAGCACCGTCGACGGCTTGTGGGCCGGTTGGTCGGCTCCGGCGGTGGCATCTCGCTCGCGGCGAGCCAGTCGGCCAAATGTGCTCCTCATCAGTCTCGACACCCTGCGCGCCGACAGCCTCGGCTGCTACGGCTACGAACGACCGACCAGCCCCGCGATCGACGGTCTGGCCGCAAGGTCGACCCTCTTTCGCTTCGCCGTCAGCCAGGCTCCCTGGACACGCCCCTCGCACATGGCCCTGTTCACCGGCGTCTTCCCCACCTCTAAACCTCGACCGGATCCGCCCCTGTTGGCCGAGCTCTTGTGGCGCAGCGGCTATCGCACCGGCGCCTTCACCGGTGGCGGACAGGTGCATCCCACCCTCGGCTTCGGCCCCGGGTTTGAACGCTACGAGGTCATCGATTGGCTGCGCCGCCCGGAAGTGGTCGAGAGCTGGTGGCAACAAGATGACGGCCGGCCGCGGTTTGTCTTCCTCCACACCTTCGAGATCCACGACCCCTATTCCGACGACAGGTTTACCTCGGATCTGGAACGCGGCCGCATAGCGGCCCACTTCGGCCGTTGGAAGTGGGAGCGGCTGAAAAAGCAGGGTGGGCTGACCGAGACTGAGAAGACCCTTGCGCGCGCCCTCTATGACGGGGGCATCGCTTTCACCGATGAGCGGCTGGGAAACCTTCTCGACCGCCTCGAGACCCTGGGACTTTTCGAAGACACGATCATCATTCTCACCAGCGATCATGGTGAGCAGTTCTGGGAGCACGGCACCTGGCGGCATGGTCAGGTGCTTTATGACCACCAGCTGCTGGTGCCGTTGGTGATCTACACGCCACCCCCGGTTCGCCGGGCTCTGGGTGACAACCCGGTGCTCGCCGGCGGCAGGGTCGAGGCTCAGGTGAGCCTGGTGGACATCCTGCCGACGCTGCTGGACATTCTTGACATCGCCGATGTCGGCAGCCTGGTCAACGGCCGCTCGATCAGACCCCTGCTCGAGGGTAGGCGGCTCGACCGGCAAGAGGCCTTTGCCGAGAACACGAATATCCGCGCCGCCGAGCGCAAGGCGCTCCGTACCGAGAGATACAAGTACATCCATCAGTACCCCCGTGAGGGCAAGGGCGACCATCTCGAAGAGACGGTCCAACTGTTCGACCTGTCCAGCGATCCACAAGAGTCGACCGATATCGCGGACCAGAATCCCGAACTTGTCGAGGGCTTCGAGCGCCGTCTACAGGCGATCATCCGCGGCACCGATGTCACGGCCGCGCCCGACGAAGTGCCCGAAGAGATCGACGAAGAGCTCCGCGATCAACTGCGAGCGCTCGGCTACGTGGGCGACGGCTGATCCCCGGTTTCAGCGGCTCGTTCTACTGTCCACCCCTCCTCCCCCGCCCCGGCAAGACCTTCCCGCTGCGTGTGCAAGCCGCGCCGCCTCGCTCGTCTCCCATATAAGCAAGGAGAAGAATGGACCTATTTCGGGAGACAAAGCCATGAGAAACCTCATAGTCGCGCTGCTGGCCATGCTCGCCCTAGGCCACCTGGCATGCACATTGAAATCGCCCCGGCAAGATGCAGACAAGACGAGGACTGCCAGTTCGAGGCCGTCGCCTCTCCTCGCCAGCGAGATCCCCAGGCACCAATTTGCCCTGACCGACGCGGTCGGCGGCACTCGCTACGATCTGCCTGGCCGCTACAACCCGAACTTCAACACCGAGTCCTACGCCCACATCGTCGAGAACGCATTCCTCGGAGTGGCCTCGAGCCCGCTTTCGACCTTCTCGATCGATGTCGACCGGGCCTCGTACAGCAACATTCGACGGTTCATCAACGGCGGGCAGCGGCCGCCGATAGACGCGGTACGAATCGAGGAGATGATCAACTACTTCTCCTTCGACTACCCGGACCCCGACGGCGATCATCCCTTCTCGGTCACGACCGAGGTCTCTAACGCCCCGTGGAATCCCGTTCACCAGCTGGTTCGCATCGGCATCCAGGGCTCGAGGGTCGACACGAAGAACCTGCCGCCCAGCAACCTGGTCTTTCTGATCGATGTCTCGGGATCGATGCAGAGCCCGGACAAGCTGCCGTTGCTCAAAGCGTCCTGTCGCATGCTGGTTAAAGAGCTGCGACCCGAAGACCGGGTGGCGATCGTCGTCTACGCCGGGGCAGCCGGTCTGGTGCTCCCATCCACCTCTGGCGAAGAGAAGGACACCATCCTCGACGCCATCGAGGCGCTCGAAGCCGGCGGCTCGACGGCCGGCGGCGCCGGGATCAAACTGGCCTACGACGTTGCAAGAGAGAACCACATCGCGAGTGGCAACAACCGCGTCATCCTCGCGACGGACGGTGACTTCAACATCGGCGCCTCCAGCGATGGCGAGATGGTTCGCCTCATCGAGGACAAGCGCGAGCAGGGAACGTTTCTCACCGTGCTCGGATTCGGCACCGGCAAAACCTGAAAGACTCGAAGATGGAGAAGCTGGCCGATCACGGCAACGGCAACTTCGCTTACATCGACAGCCTCATGGAGGCGCGCAAAGTGCTGGTCACCGAAATGGGCGGTACCCTGCTGACTATCGCCAAGGATGTAAAGATCCAGGTCGAGTTCAATCCGGCTCGCGTTCAGGCCTACCGGCTGATCGGATACGAGAACCGCCTGCTACAGGATCATGACTTCAACGACGACACCAAAGACGCCGGCGAGCTCGGTGCCGGTCACTCCGTCACGGCGCTCTACGAAATCATTCCAGTCGGCATAGAAAGTCCATACAACATCGTCGACGTCGATTCCTTGCGCTATCAGGCGCCTGTCGAGCAGGCGCCGACCTCAGATTCGGAAGAGCTCCTATTCGTGAAGCTGCGCTACAAGACGCCACGGGGAACCGAGAGCACGCTCATCACCCACTCGGTCCGCGACTCGAACGACAGGCCCTCGGCGGACCTCACCTTCGCCTCGGCGGTGGCCGGATTCGGAATGCTGCTCCG
>SBFI01000192.1 GCA_006227875.1 Acidobacteriota bacterium | reverse complement strand
GCGATCGTCTGCTCCGGCAGCAGATCGACAGCAGCCAGCCAATCCGGATGCTCCAGGTGGATCGGGTGGAGAACCGTGTCCGCCAGATGTAGCAGCTGCTCTCCTTCCGAGTGGATGGCCAACGCCATGTGCCCTGGCGTATGACCTGGCGCGGCGACGGCCCGGATGCCGGGTACGATCTCCTCTTCCTCGTCGATCAACTCGATGCGGCCGGCGAGCGGCGGAAGGTTGCGGCTCGCGCAATCAACCAGCAACTGTTTGAGGTAGTCGGGCACCTGGAGTGCCGAGACGTCGGGATTCTCTGTCCAGAACTTCCACTCGGACCCCCACATGACATGGCGCGCCTGTGGGAACGCCAACGCACCGTCGGCGGTCACGTTGCCGCCGATGTGGTCAGGGTGACCATGAGTGAGGATCACCGTGTCAATCGAGTCCGGCGTGATGCCGGCCGCGTGCAGGTTGGTCTGCAGCTGTCCCGTCGTTGGGGCGAGGTCGCCGGCCCCGGTGTCCACCAGCACCCGATGCCGCCCGGTATCGATGATCAGGCTGGGATAGGGGCTGAGGTAACGCTCCCAGGCCCCCGGGTCGATCTGATGAGCGCGGAGCGCCTGATCGAGCTCGGCTGGCGGCGCGCTGGCGAAGAACATTGCCGCCGGGTGTTCATAAGCGAAGTTGCCATCGTCAACGATGGTGCAGCTAAACTGCCCGACCGAGACTCGATTGGTTGTCGAACTCATGAGCATGCTCCGCGCCAGAACCCGGTGATGGGGTCTTCTGTCTGTGACCCTTTCATCTTACATTCTTGCGCCGCTGGCACCTCTGCCCTTCAGAGGGCCAGCTGCACCGCACCCTGGTGCTTCACCACCCGCACCCCACCGCGGCGCTCCCAACACGGAGGTTCCGTAAATCCGTTGGTCGCGCCGAAGTCTGCTCAGCCGAAGGCGCTATTTGCTCTTCAGCAGCGGGCACTCGAAAAACGTCTCCGTTTCGAAGATTTCGAGATGCCCCAGATCCAGGTGGATCAGCAACTCCTCGAGACTCGTGAGCTCGAAGTTCACGGCACCGTCTCCGTCCGGATCGTGAGCGGCCTTGCCTTCGTCGGTGAAGACGACCTCCTGCACCCACCAGCGTCCGCCGTTGTACGCTTTGTCGCCCGGATGGCTGTCGGCTATGGGGCGCTGGCCGGTGAGACCACTCATACCGAATGTGAAGAGCAGGTCGACGGAATGAAGCGGGGGCGACTTGAAGGTCGCCGGCGTGAGGATGGTGTCCCAAATTACACCGTTGGCCCACACGAGGTCTTCGACGCGCGTCGCTCCGCCGGCAATGGCCGAAGAGGCGGCAAAGCCCAGTCCGACACAAAACAGCACGGAAAGAATCCAAGATTTCTTCTTCATCAATACCTCCTTGCTCTGTTTAAGGGTGTGGACATTCCAACTGCCTTTCGGCAGCGCGGTAATCCTGAAGTCCTGAGCGGAGCTGAGGACCCGCAGCTTCGCGGCACCAGGTTTCCCTGGTTGTGGCTTGGTCGAGCGACTTCAAGGGTGCGCCAGGCAGGTAAATGGAGCTCTACTCGCTGTATGTCGGCACGACAACGGCCAGGAGACCATGTTCGGCGTCCGGAACTTCCGGGCGTACATCGTCTTTGGCGCGGAAAAGCCTCCAATACAATCGGTTCCCGGCAATTGCACACTTATCGACACCTTCCGTTGTTCTTGCAGCTGCCGGAACAGCAGTCGCTGCCGTCGAGGCACGGGTCGCCCCGCTGTCCGCATAAATAGATGCACCCGGAGTCAGAATCGCAGTCGGGATCCTCGCAGTCGATCCTCAGGTCACAGTCGTTATCGATGCCGTCGTCGCAGACGTTCTCGGCGTCGGGCGGAGTCCCGCAATCGACCTCACAGTCGCATTGGTCCTCGCCGGCGTCGCAATTGCCGTCACCGCAGAACACTACCTGACAGTCGATGGCGCAATTTGCGAAATCCTCCGGGCCATTGCAGGGTCCGTCACCACAGCAGTACGGTCCGACCGGTGTACCGTCGCAGATCCAGGTGTCGGCGTCGCACCGCGAGTCGGTGCAATCCACGTCGTCACCGCAGCAGTACCGCCGGTGCGGATTCCCGTCCACCTTGCCGCGGCAATCGAGGGCACAGGTAATGCAGTTCTCACCCGCGCCTGGCTGGCAGATACCGTCGCCACACGAGGTGGCGCCGATGCCGCTGATGCAGTCGGTCGGGCAGATGTGGCAGTCTTCGCCGGGGTCGCACTCGCCGTTGTTGTTGCAATCGGGATCAACTACCACCGGCGTGTGCGCCACGGCCACGTATCCATTGGAGCTTCCGTAGACGAAGGTTGTACCGTCCGGCGAGAAAGCGACCGAACGAACGGCGCTGCTTCCGGTATCGAGAGTCTTGAGCAGAGTGCCGTCCGCTGTCTGCCAGAAGCGGATCGAGCGCTCATAGCCAACGTCGGTTCCGCTGGAAATCAGCATCTGTCCATCGGGTGAGAAATCAACGGAACTGACGAGAATGCCGTGGCCGAACAGAGTATGAAGCAGGGCTCCATCCGAAACGCGCCAGAGCTTGATGGTCGAATCCGGATCGACACCGCCGCCGGCAGAGGCCAGCATCTGACCATCAGGGGAGAACGCCAGCGCGCGCACCTCGCCGCCATTGCTGAGGGTCCGGAGCGGGTTGCCGGAGGCCACGTCCCATAGGGTTACTTCGCCGTCGAAGTTGAAACCCGTCGCCACGGTCTGTCCGTCCGGGGAGAGGATCCCGCCGCCGTCGCTGAAACTGGCCACCACGGCCTCACTGGGGATCTCGCGTACCTGGAGGTAGTGGATGGCACCACCCCCTCCGGTGGCCAGCCGCGTGCCGTCAGCCGAGAACGAGACGTAGCTACCGCCAAAGGAGTGGACTATGGTTTCATCCGCCAACCGCCATACGTCGGTTGCGCCGCCGGGGACCGGATAGCCCGTGCTCATGAGAAACCCCCCGACTGCCAACAGGCCGGCCGGCGAGAAATCCAGCGAGGCTAGCCCGGTCGGCATTGCGCCGGATCTCGACGGTGCAGGGAAGGTCGCCAAAGCGCTCCCGTTCTCAGCGTCCCAAACCGTGGCGGTGGGGTCTTGGGAGCCGCCACCGGAGGCGACCTGGAGCCCATCCGGCGAGAAAGCCACCGTAGACACACTACCCGCGTGTTGAGAGACCCATACAAGGTCGGGCGCTTCCTGCGCCGACACGGCAGCGGACATAGCCAGGCCGACGAGTAGACCTACCAGAGCGGGCAAATCGAACCGATTGTTGGACATCAAATGGACCTTCATGGCAAATTTCCTCCTTTGAGCAGCTCCCCCAGCCTGGTCGGGGTTTCGCCAGGGCCTCCCAGGACCACAAGCGGCCGCGCGGGCGTGGGAGCCAGTTCCAAGCGTTTCATGCGACCCCAACGGGGTAGATTTAAAAGTGCGATTGCTATGGATACGACGTTGTCCAGACTGCTCCTCCTCTCTTTCAATCTATTAGTGGAACCTCGAGGGCCCCTGCCACGATGGCGTTAAGGAAACCCTAGCAGTCAATATGTGTGTGGACCATCCGCGATTTGGCGGATTTTTGCCCGGAAAATGCACTATTTTGCGGGGCCGAATGGCCGCAGAGGTCAGACCAGGTTGTCGCGAGCGGCGACCACAACTGCCTCGAGCCTGGAGTGCACTTCAAGTTTGCGCAAGACGTTCTCGACGTGAGTTCGCACCGTCGCCGGGCTCACCCCGAGGTCCTTGACCATCTCGCCCGTGCTCTTGCCTGCCGCCAGGAGGCCCAAGATCTCCGCCTCACGAGGTGTCAGAGTTGGCATCGCCCGTCGTAACGGGCGCGTATCACCGCGGCGAGGGTGGGTCTTGGGGCCGTGCCCGGTACCGGGCAACATACGCAGCAAGTGAATGATCGTGGCCTCCCCAGTAGAACCCACTACGCTGAGAGTGGCACACTCTGCTTCAACATAATGACCGGTGTCGGCACGAACGTGCATCCGGAATCGTCGAACAGGCCTCCCCTCTCGTAGGCTCCGGAAGACAAGACATTCTCGTTGGCACACCTGATTGCCAAAAGCATCCTTCCCGCAGATAAACTCGAAGCAGATCTTGCCCAGTGCGTTCCTTTGTGAAAAGCCGAGAGCCGTCTCTGCGGCGAGATTCCAGGCAGTGATGTTGCCCTCACCATCCACGGCGAAGGCCGGGTCGGTGGTGCGCTCGAGGCTCTCCGCCAGGCTCTCAAGTGTGAAGCGCATGCTGTTCCGCCGTGTTTCAGGTACCCTGGCCCTACTGAGGCTTCCGAGTCACTGATCTCGTTTGCTGACTCTTGGAGGACCGACTTTCGCTGGCCTACGTCCCGGCAGAGCCCTCACGCGAGCGCCGCGGTGTTGCGGCTGCCAAAGAACGATGGTAAAGATCAAAGCTCACAATTTCATCACGAGAGTTTCAAGAATTCTCGGCCAGAGCCCTGCGTCACGCAGACCGGCTGCCGAATAGAGAATTCGTTTTTGGATCACACCTGGATGCATCGTTTTGAAGGCGCTCGAGGCCCGCGAAGTTGGGCGGCTAGCCTGATGGGAGCAATTCCCAGCATCCTGAAGCGCAGAGCAGAGAGCTCTGCGTTCTTGCCACTCGAGGACTAGGTGCTTTCGGGCACAGTTGATCCGAGGTCACGTGACGGATCGCCCGGGCGGTGGAGAAGCCTTGCGCCGCTTGCCGCGGGCAGCGTTGGCCTAGAGGCCCCAGTAGCGGGTCATCTGCTGGGAGGGCTCGGGGATGTGTTCCACCACCCGGGCGATGAACTCCAGCACATCCCAGTTGGTGGTGCTGGGTAGAGGCCCGGAGCGGCGGGTGGGTCGGGCCGTGTAGGCGACCTCTGCGAAACGCGGGTCGGAGGACCCTGCTGCCTCAGCCAGCGAGGAGAACTCTGGGACTTCCGACCTCAAGTCTGGGTAGTGCAAGCTCGGGATCCTGCTATCGCAGGACCTTCCCCTGCCAAATCGGCCAGCGGAGAGATCGGCAGGCCGGTAGGTTTATCGCGCCCGTCCGGTTGCCTTGCCTCCCCCCAAAGCCAAGGAGTAGCCCACACCCACAATCGTTAACCCGGTTTATAGACATCTGCCCAAATCGGGAGTAACTTTTGAAGCTGCCCCGACAAAGGCACAACCGGTCAAAGCCGGTGCCGCAAAGCTACGGGTCCTCGCCTCCTCCGCGACGGCCCTCCCGCCACGAAGGACCCCAAGACCGCCGGGCTGCCGAAGGGTGGTGAGCCGGGAATGAACTCGGTTCGCAGCCTTTGGAGGAAAAGACTGTGAAGAAGAACTTCATCTGCTCAGCACTCTCGGTCTTCGTGATGTGCCTGGGCGTCGTTGCCCTGCCGGGTGCCCTGTACGCCAACCCGCGAACTACGGCAGAGGTGCTCCAGAATCACCTCGCTGCGTTTTGCCCCGGCAGCCCCACAGATCCCGCTGATCTCGACCGCTTCATGGAGGACTACCACCGGAACGCCATCGGCATCACCGGCGACAACAGCGGCTTGCCGCCAACGCACGCGGTGGGTGCAGAGGAAATCCGCGCGAACTTTGCGGGCTTGTTCGCGGCGGTCGGAAACGGCTGCGATTTAGTACTGACGCAGCAAGTGGTGGACGGCCAGTACGCCTTCATCCAATGGGTCTGGCCGGATCTTGGGGGGCTAGCGCCGGGGTTTGACGCGTTCGGGACTGACACCTTCATCGTCAGAGGCGGGCAGATCCGGCTGCAGACGGCCTTCATCTTCTTAGCTCCGCGGTAACCGGATAGTGTCCCGTATTTGGGCCGCTGTGGTCAGCGTGGGGGATCTTCCCCATCACCACTTGCTTCATCGGCCCTTTCGAGAAACTCGAGCACAGTCTCCAGGAATCGATCGGGCTGCTCGAGGTTGACCATGTGGGCCGCACCGGCGAAGGTCACCAGCTCCGCTCCCGGCACTTCGTCACGCACCCTGGCCAGAATCTCGTGGATGCTAGGCATGTCGAGGTCACCCAGGATCGCCAGGGTGGGAGCTCGGACCTCGGTGAGACGGCCGATGGCAAAGCTCGCGCGAGGGATCGCCGCCAAGCTGCGCACGGATGGGGTTGGCGCCCATGCGGCGAAGGTGTTGGAGGACGGCGGGATCGACGTCGTCGGCTTCACGGTGCGGTCCGATGGCCCAGGCCCCGAGAAAGGCCTCGACGACACCCGGCCAGTCCCCGGACATCCAGGCCTCGACCAGTTGTGCCTCGGAAGCCTGGTACTCCGGAGAGGTGAACTCGTAGCCGCTCAGGCCCGATGAGACCAGGGTCAGCGACCGCACCCGCTCCGGATGGGCAATGGCGAAGTCCACCGCGATGCGACCGCCCAGGGAAAGGCCCATCAGATGGGCACTTCGAAGGTCCAGGTGATCCATCAAGGCGCCCAGGTCCTCGTAGGTGGTCGGGTTCCCACCGCGGATTCGGGA
>SBFI01000390.1 GCA_006227875.1 Acidobacteriota bacterium | reverse complement strand
AGGTCACGCAGCCGGCGCCAGAAGCTCTGCTGACGGCGAACCTCGAAGTCCTCCAGCGACACCCCCTGCTGCTCGACCCAGGTGTAGTAGCCCAGGTTGAAGATCCGCCGCCGGTCGGTGTGGGTCAATTCCTGCAGGTGGTCGGTTGAGGTCCCGGCGAGGTCGCGCCCAAAGGCCTCTGCTGCATCGATCTCGTCGAAGCCGGCGGAAAAATCGCGAGCGAGAATCTTGTCCAGCTCGCTCGCGTAGAGCTCGGCCCCGTCGGTAGCCACCGTCAGGACGACGTCGTGGTCGCCCAGCTCGAAGTACCTGGCTGTCTTGATGGCCGCCAGCAGGTTGCAGAGCGAGGAGAGCCCAAGGCGCCCGAGCTCAGCGACCGTCTCCGCCGCGACCTTTTTTCTCTCCACCAGGTAGCGACGCCCGACCTCGGTGTTGAACAGCACCAGCAGCGCGTCGGTCGCGCGGTCGGAGACCGCCGTCACCACATCGGTGTTCATGACGTTGTGGATCAGGGGAACGTGCTTGTCACCGATACCCTGGATGTTGTGCTCGCCAAAGCCGTTCTCCAACAGGGTCGGGCACTCCAGAGCCTCGACGGCGACGGTGGCGGATCCATAGCGCTCCTTGAGCGCATCCCCGGCCGCGAGCGTCCCGGCCGAGCCGGTGGCGGAGACAAAAGCCTGCAGACGGGACTCGGGGTGCTTTTCGCTCATCGCGTCGAACAACCGTCCCGCCGCCTCCCCGGTGCACAGATAGTGCGCCAGGTAGTTTCCGAACTCGCTGAACTGATTGAAGATGATGTTCTCCGCCTCGCGCTCGAGCTCGGCACACCGGTCGTAGATCTCCTTGACGTTCGACTCCGTCCCGGGGGTGCGGATGATGTCTTGCGGCTCGGTCACCCATGACTCGAGCCACTCGAAGCGTTCGCGGCTCATCCCCTCCGGCAGCACCGCCACTCCACGACAACCCATGATCCGAGATACAGCGACCCCGCCGCGGCAGTAGTTGCCGGTGGAGGGCCAGACCGCCTTGTGGCTTGTGGGGTCGAACTGTCCCGTGATCACCCGCGGCGCGAGACACCCATAGGTGGCGAGCACCTTGTGGGCGTGGATCATGGGAAAGCGATCGGCCAACAGAATGACGATGCGAGCCTCGACCCCGGTGAGCGCCGGGGGAAGCTCGAGGTGCTCCGGGAGTCTCGAGAAGCGATTCCCGCCCCCGGTGTTGTACCAGTGGATGCGAAAGAGATTGAGCGGCTGCGGCTGGTCGGGATCCAACGCGTTCAAGCGGTCCTGAATCGTCTCGGGGACGAGGGTGGGATCGGCCAGCTCGGCAAACGTCGGCAGAGCTATCCCGGCCTCGCGGAAGCGTTGGAGGGTGTTCTCCAAGACCTCCTGGTCGGCAACCTCGGTCTCCAGTCCAAGCTTGGGCATCGTCCCTCCTCGAGCTTCCTTAAGCCAGCTCCTTCATTCTCCCCCAGACCGCCGGCGCCTGCGTGTGGGCTTGCGCCCGGATCTGCTCCAGGTCGCCGGTGAGTAGCTTCCCGTCACGCACTACCAGCTTGCCACCCACCGTCAGGTGAGTCGCCCGGCCATCGGCGACCACCACATCGGCCATCGCGCCCGGAGCCAGTGGCGCAAACGGTCCGCCAAAAAGCTCGCCCACCATTCTCCAGCCCGCGGTAACCCGATCTTCGACGATGCGCTCGTCCTCACCGTGGGCCGCCGCCTCTTCGGCCAGCACAGCCGCCTCCTCATCCATGCGAGCCGGGTAGCCGTCGGTTCCCAGGCCGACCCGCGAGCTCGCCACCAACGCCGATGGATAGCCCACCCTGTTGCCTCGGTTCGAGCGCGGGTTCTGCACCAGCCACAATCCCTTGTCGAGTGCCAGACGCACCTGCTCGCGGTCGAGATGGACCCCATGGGCGAGGATCGACCCCGGGGGCAGCGCCCCGAGCTCCAGCAGCCGCTCCAAAGGTCCCCGGTAACCACGCTGCTGGGCGTCCTCCACATCCGCCCCGTCCTCGGCGACGTGGACATGGAGAACGGTACCCAGCTCGCGACAGAGCTCTCCGGCCTCGCGAACGGTGTCGTCGGACACGGTAAACGAGGCGTGGAGCCCGACCACCCCCCGCACCAACGGCCTTCGGTTCGCCAGAATGAATCGACGACACTCCTCCAGCCCGCGCTTCGCCTCGCGGCGACCGTCGTTTCTCTCGGTGGCGCCAAAGCAGAGGACCGCTCGCATCCCGAGCTCGTGACAGGTGTCGGCCAGTACATCGAGCGAGCCTTCGATAAACCGGGGCGACTCGTGATGGTCGACAAGGGTCGAGGTCCCGGCCAGCAGCGCCTCGGCGACATAGAGACGGGCGCTGGCGGCAAGCGTCGGCTCATCCAGGGCCTGATCCAGACGCCACCAGACCCGCTCCAGGATCTCGACAAAATTGCCCGGCTCCTCTTCGGGTGGCGGCATCCCGAGAGGGGCCAGACCGCTGTAGATGTGGGTATGGGCGTTGACTCGGCCGGGCGCCAGTGTTCCGGCGGAGCAATCCAGTCGAGAGTCCGCTGCCGGCTTGTCGGCACTCGCTGGACCATAGTGGGTTACCCGATCTTCCACGATTCGGAGCTCTCGACCGGAGTGGTCGGGGCCGAGCTCGAGGGTGACAGAGGGGTCGGTCATTGGCCCAGGCTACGGATGCGGCCCACCTTCATCGCCCGGGCGGCCGGTGAGTCCTTCATCGGCAGTGTGTAACGGCGGATACCGTCATGGGCAGCAAGCGCTCCGGCCACCGCCGCCGCCGTCGGCACCAGCCCGATCTCGCCCACACCCTTGGCACCAAAGGGACCTTCCGGCTCGGGCTCCTCGACCAGTACCACCTCCACCGGGGGCATCTGACGGGCGCGGATGACACCCAGCTCTCGCAGTTTGAAAGTCGCCGGCATGCCGTCCGGGCAGGGGAGCTCCTCGGTCAGGGCGTAGCCAAGACCCATGTGAACCGAGCCCTCGATCTGCCCCTCGCACAGGGCGGGATTGATCGCCTTGCCCACATCATGAGCCGCCACTACCCGTGCCACTACTCCCTCCTCGTCCAGAATGCAGATCTGGGTGGCGAACCCATAGGCAGTGTGGGTCTTGATCTCGCCGGTCTCCTGGCCGGGGGCGGTGGTGTCGTCCACCAGGACCTCACCCGCATATGTCCGGCCGGCGAGCTCGGCCAGCGACAGGCCCTGGTCCAGGTCGGCCTTCAGCTTGGCCGCCGCCTCCTCGACGGCCCGGCCGCCAAAGAGAGTCGCCCTCGACCCCGTGGTCTGTCCACAGTCTAGGGCAAAGGTCGAATCCACCCTGGGCACAAAGATGTCCGGTGGCAGGCCGGTGACCTCTACCGCGCACTGGATGAGCACCGTCAGCAGTCCCTGACCCATCTCGGTGTAGCCGTTGTAGAGCGAGACGGTGCCGTCCTTCTCGACCACCAGACGGGCCTTGCCCCATTCACGGGCGCCGTTGCCTATACCTGAGTTCTTGATGCCACAGGCGACGCCCACCGCTTGCCCGGCCGCTCGGGCCTCGTCGTACGGCCCTTTCACCGCCTGGAGAGTCTCTTTCAGCCCCACCGACTTCTCCAGCACCTGTCCGGTGGTCACCCTGTCACCCACCTCGAGAGCGTTGCGCCAGCGAATCTCCCAAGGATCCAGACCCGTCTTCTCGGCCAGCAGATCCAGACATCCCTCCATGGCAAAGTGCGCCTGGTTGGCGCCAAAGCCCCGCATGGCGCCGGCGGGTGGATTGTTGGTGCACACCGCGTGGGACTCGACGTCGACATGGGGCACCCGATAGGGCCCACAGGAGTGACCGGCCGCGCGCTCCAGCACCTTGTCGCCGACTGAGGCATAGGCACCGGTGTCGCCGATCATCCTGGCCCGGACCGCAGTCAGCCGCCCCTCGTCATCACAGCCCACGGTGTAGCGCATGGTGATGGGGTGGCGCTTGGGGTGGATGCGGATCGACTCTTCGCGGTTGAGGGTGATTCTCACCGGCCGCGCCGTGATCCTGGCCAGCAGCGCCGTCTGCGCCTGCACCGACATATCCTC
Source organism: Acidobacteriota bacterium (assembly GCA_006227875.1). Taxonomy (GTDB): domain Bacteria; phylum Acidobacteriota; class Thermoanaerobaculia; order Multivoradales; family JAHEKO01; genus M0029. The sequence continues at coordinate 2,115 of SBFI01000390.1, read as the reverse complement.
TTTGCCGCCAAAGGCTCCGCCGTTGGGCACCAGCTCCACTTCCACCTTCTCTTCATCGACACCGAGAAAGCGAGCGACCTGGCGCCGGTCGTCGAAGATCCCCTGACCCTGGGTGTAAAGACGAAAACCGCCTTCACCGACCGGCTCGACCAGCGCGCTCTCGGGCTCGAGATAGAGGTGCTCGACCCGCTGGGTCGACCAGGTACCGGTGACGACATGCTCACTCGCCTCGAGCGCCGCGGCCGCGTCTCCCCTGCGGACGACGGTGTGCGAGAGTACGTTGGGGTGCTGAGGGTTGACCTGCGGTGCCTTCTCGCTCATGGCCGCTTCCGGGTCCAGAACCGGCTCCAACACCCTGTAATCCACCTCGACCAGGGCTGCCGCTTTGCGGGCGGTGGCCTCGTCGACCGCCGCCACCGCCGCCAGCACATCCCCCACACACCTGACCTCCTCCCCGACGGCGACAAAACCCGGCCAGTCGGGCCGGATCAGCCCAAACCAGCGTTCTCCCGGCACGTCCTCGGCCGTGGCCACCGCCACCACACCGGGATGGGCGGCCGCCGCCGCGACGTCGATCGCCGACACCCGGGCGCGGGCGTGGGGTGAGAGCACGACGGCTCCGTGGAGCATTGCCGGGCGGACCAGGTCGTCCACATAGGGTCGATCGCCCAGCGTCATCTCCTGCCCTGCAAAGCGGGCGAGCGAGCTGCCCACCCGACCGTCCCGACAGGGCTCCGGGTCGACCTCACCCCGTTTTGCCCGGGCCAGCAGCTCGATCGAGTCGAGTATCTTGGTATAGCCGGTGCACCGGCAGAGATGCCCGTTGACGGCACGAGCGATCTCCTCGCGGCCTGGTTGGGGATTGGCGTCCAAGAGGGCCTTGGCCTGGAGGGCAAACCCCGGGATGCAGTAGCCACACTGGAGACCGGCGGCGGCGGAGAAACACCTGCCGATGAGCTCACGCTCGTCGTCGGCCAAGCCCTCGAGCGTCACGATTTCCGCGCCCTCGACCCGCTCGGCCGGTACGGCACAGGTCACCTTGGGTTTGCCGTCGACAAGCGCCAAGCAGCAACCGCATTGTCCCTGCGGCTGGCAGCCATCCTTGGTGGAGAAGACACCACAACGTGTGCGTAGCGTCTCCAGCAGACTCTCGCCGGCGGGGACATCGACGCTCTGTGCGCTGCCATTGAGCGTAAAGCGGATCTCCGTCATTCCTTTGGGCTCTTGTCAGCCTACCCCGGCATCTTGGCCCGGTGCAAGAAGCCCGTGCAAGGCAGATTGCTCTCATCGACAGCACGCGGGGCTGCTAGTCTTATGACAGAGCCATGGGAGTCCTGATCCAGAACGCCACGGCGGTCACCGACGCCGAGCGTTGGCAGGGAGACATCCTCTGTCGAGAGGGGAAGATCGCGGCCCTCGGTCCGAGCCTGGAGCCCGCGGCCGGCGACGAGGTCGTCGACGCTTCGGCGCAGTATGTCTTCCCCGGTGGGGTCGACCCGCATGTCCATATGGAGCTGCCGGTCGCCGGCACGGTCTCCAGCGACGACTTCGAGACCGGCACCGCCGCAGGTCTCGCCGGGGGCACCACCACGATCATCGACTTTGTCCATCCGGAGAGAGGTCAGGATCCCATCGACGCCCTGGCGGCTCGTCGTCTCGAGGCGGAGAAGGCCGTCGCCGACTACAGCTTTCACATGGCCGTCACCTGGTGGGGAGAGGAGATGGCTCGCGGCATGTCCCGTTGTGTGACCGACGAGGGCATCTCCTCCTTCAAGGCCTATCTGGCCTACAAGGAGACCGTCGGGCTCGAGGATCGTGAGCTGGTCGAGGTGATGGCCAGAATCGCCGAGCTCGATGCCCTGCTGCTGGTTCACGCCGAGCACGGTGACCTCGTCGAGCACCTGCGGGAGAACCTGGCCGCCGCGGGCCGCCTCGAGCCGAGCTCACACCCGCTGTCGCGTCCTCCTGCGTCCGAGGGCGAGGCCACCCACCGAGCTGCGGTTTTGGCAGGACAGACCGGCGCGGCGCTCTACGTGGTCCATGTCACCTGTCGCCAGGCAGCAGAGGCAGTCGCCACCGCGCGCCGCGAGAACCCAAAGCTCTTTGGCGAGACCT
>SBFI01000341.1 GCA_006227875.1 Acidobacteriota bacterium | reverse complement strand
TACTCGATCTGGAGCGATCCGGGCGGTCTGTTGTCGAAAGCGCAGCTCCTGATGGCCCGATCGGTCGTTCGCGACACCCTGGAGGGTATGACCCGACTAGCCCTCGAGCACATCGAGAAGTCACATGACCTGTCGGAGTTCGTGCTGCCCGACGGGGAATCCCTGGCCACTGCCGCCGTTCCCGATACCGACGAAAACTGAGCTCCTGATGAGGTTCGTACGACAGCTACTCCTGGGTGGCCTGTGCTTGACACTGGTAGCGACCTCTCCGGCAGTCGCTTCTCCACCCCAGAGCGCCAAGCCCCGTCTGCTCTTTCTGGTCCTGGACGGCATACCTATCCGCGTGGCGGCCAAGGTCTACGAGCAGGGGGCGTTCGCAGGCTGGAGCCGGCCGGTGCCGATGGTGTCGACCTTTCCGTCGATGACCAACGTCGCCTTTACCGCCATGCTCGCTAGACACCAGGTCGAGCCGATACCGGGATACGAGAAGCGCCTCTTCAAGCCGGGACCGGACGGTTCCCTCGACGGGGGAGCGGTCAAAACCCGCCGCCAGCCCTACCCCTGGCGAGAGCTCTTCGACATCTCCAACAAGAAGGTGGGTGGTGAGGCCGCCGCTTATCTGACACCAAAGAGCAAGACGTGGAGGATGATCTCGGCGGTCGAAAAAGCGGTCATGGAGTCGAACGACGACCTGGTGCTGGCACATCTCGGACCCACCGACGTGCTCGTACATTTCCGCGGCGACGAGCCGGTGGAGGCCTTTCTGCTCCAGCTCGACCAGAGGCTGACCGACCTCCAGCAACGGCATCTGGAGAAGTTCGGCCGACCGCTGAGAATCGTGATGCTTTCGGACCATGGCAACACCCACGAGAAGGTGAAAACACCCAAAGGGCTGCGGGAAACCCTGCTACGGGCGGGTCTCGACCCCGCCAAGAAGATCAAAGAAGCGAACGATGTGATTACCCCTACCTATGGTGTGGTGAGCTACGGCGCGCTTTATCTTCATCCGCAGAACGCGGAGCTTGCGGCCCGGGCGATGGCCGGCCACGAGTCGGTCAACTTGGCGGCCTGGGTTTCGGGCGAAGGCGAGGTCAGGATGGTGTCTCGGGAGGGCGAGGCGGTTGTCCGCTGGCGCGAGGGGGCCGCCGGTCGCGAGCTGGCCTACGATGCCGTGGAGGGGGATCCCCTGAGAATGTCCACTGTCGTGGACAATATGACGAGCGCGGGAGTGGCCGATCGACACGGCTTTGCCACCGAGGAGGATTGGTTCGAAAATAGTGTGTGGGCTGACTTTCCGGACGGTCCCCGGCGGGTGGTTGACTCCCTGACTGGCAAATATGTGGGCAATTCTGCTACCGTTATGCTGTCTCTGGAACCCGACAGTGCCTGGGGCTTGGGCACCGCTCGGTTTGGAGCATATGTGCTCGGGGGCCATCTCGAAGGCACACACGGAGGGCTCGATCGCACCTCGACATTGGGCTTCTACATGGCCAATGACACACAAGTCCGGCCACGGGTGGCAATTCGCGCCGAGGACGTGTTGGAGGGCTGGCTGGACGAAGGCGAGAGCCTGTCCATGGTAAGGATCGACTGAGGATGAAACGAACGGGTACATCCCCTGCGGCACCGGCCGCTGTCGGCGTGCGATCCAGGGCGGATTCTCCCCTGTTGGACAAGTGCCGGCAGTTCACCCGCGCCCATGAGATGGAGGCGATAGGGCTCTACCCCTATTTCAAGGAGATCTCGGACTCCGAGGACACGGTGGTCACCATCGAGGGTCAGGAGCGGGTGATGCTCGGCTCCAACAATTACCTGGGGCTGACCCACCACCCCAAGGTCCTGGAAGCCGCCGACAAGGCCCTGAAACTCTACGGTTCCGGTTGCACGGGTAGCCGTTTCTTGAACGGAACCCTCGATCTGCACACGCGTCTGGAGGCCGACCTGGCCGAGTTCATGGAAAAAGACGCCTGTATGGTCTTCTCCACCGGCTACAGTGCCAATCTGGGCCTCATCACCGGTCTGGTCGGTCGCAACGAAAAGGTCTACCTCGACAAGCTCGACCACGCCTCGATCGTCGAGGCGAGGCGGTGCGGTTCAAGCACACCGACCTCGACGATCTCGAGCGCAAGCTGGAACTGCACCCACCCGACCACGGCGCCCTCATCATCGTCGACGGCGTCTACTCGATGGACGGCTTTATCGCGGATGTCCCGGGGCTCGTTCGCGTAGCCGACGAATACGGTGCCATCCTGGCGATCGACGACGCTCATTCCATCGGTGTCCTCGGGCCGAATGGTGACGGCACCGCCGCCCACTTCGGCCTCAAGGACGAAGTGGACATCGTGGTGGGTACCTTTTCCAAGTCGTTCGCGTCGGTGGGCGGCTTTGTCGCCGCTTCCGAGCAGATCATCCACTATCTGCGCCACCACAGCCGCACCTTCATCTTCTCCGCCGCCCTGCCGCCGGCCAGCACCGCCAGCGTGCATGCGGCTCTCGAGGTCATGCGGCAGGAGCCGGAGCGACGCGAGAATCTGTGGAATAACACCGAGCGCTGGCTGACGGGGCTCAAGGAGCTGGGCTTCGACACCGGTGAGACCCAGACTCCGGTGGTGCCGGTCATCATCGGTGAGCTCGAAGACACATTTCTCTTCTGGCGCAAGCTGTTCGACGCCGGTGTCTTTACCAACCCGGTCATACCCCCGGCGGTTCCCGACTCGCAATGCCGCCTGCGCACCAGCCTCATGGCCACGCACACCTTCGAGCAGGTCGACTTCTGTCTCGAAGCCATCGAGCGGGTCGGACGGGAGCTCGGCGTCATCTAGATGCGGGTCCGGTCGGTCCAGAGCCCGCAAGACCTAAAAGCCTTTATCGATCTCCCCTATCGGCTCCACCGGGACGACCCGCTCTGGGTCCCGCCCTTCCGGCAGGATGTCCGCACCCTGCTGTCGAAGAAGAAGAACCCCTTTTTCGACCACGGTGATGCGGTCTACTTCGTCGCCGAGCGGGATGGACGGGTCGCGGGCCGGATCGCAGCAATAACCAATCGGCTCCACAACGACACCCATGGCGACCGGGTTGGCTTTTTTGGCTTCTTCGAGTGCGAGAACGACCAGGCGACAGCCGATACCCTGATCTCGGCGGCCGCGGCCTGGGCGGTCGAGCAGGGACACGACACCCTCCGCGGTCCAATGTCCTTCTCGGTCAACGACGAATGTGGTCTGCTGATCGACGGCTTCGACACCCCGCCCTATCTGATGATGCCCCACAACCCGCCCTACTACCAGGAGCTCATCGAGACGGCAGGGTTCTCCAAGGTCAAGGACCTGTGGGCGTTTATGGGAGGGCCGAAGGACACCGGAATCGCGGTGCCGGAAAGGCTGGATCGCGCCGCA
>SBFI01000433.1 GCA_006227875.1 Acidobacteriota bacterium | reverse complement strand
CACCACGCAGAAGCCCTGCCCCTGCTTTCTGGACCTGTTCGGCGATCTGGAAGAGCTGGTCTTCCGACTCGACGGCACAGGGACCGGCGATGATGGCGGGTGAGTTCGGCCCGCCGATTCGCCGCCCCATGACCTCGACGACGGTGTCCTGCGGCTGACGCTCACGAGAGACCAGCCAGTGGCCTGTGGTCTTGCGACGGACCGAGGCAACTCCTGGCAGCGCGCGGATCTCGTCCTCGAGGCTAGGCGGGCAGCCGTTGACGACGATGACCGTCTCGCAGGGTTTGTGACACTCGGCGGTACCACCAGCGCCCTCGACTCGATCGACGATGCGTTGTAGGTCGTCCGCGCGGCTTGTTCCTTCATGATGACGAGCATTGGAGTCACCTTTTTGTTGTCATTGGACAGCAAGGGAGTGAGATGGGTTCAGCGAGCCCTCCGGTCGGGTGGAACGATGGCTATGGCCTCGATCTCCACCAGCAGGTCTTCGCGGCAAAGTGTCGCCTGGATCCCGGTGCTGGCGGGGAAGAAATCGAGCCCCTTCTCCCTGTAAAAGGCCATACGAACCTCGTTGAACGGCTCGTAATCGCGGGACATGTCGCGCAGATAGCAGGTCGTACGGACCACGTCGTGCCAGTCGGCTCCTTCGGTTGCCAGCAAGCCCTCGATGTTCTTGAAGGTCCGCCGACTGTGCCTCGATGTCACCCACGTGGATCGATGCGCCGGCTTCGTCGACGCTTGCCGTGCCGCTGATCAGGAGCAGTGAGAATCCCGGCAGCTCGACCCGCGTGCCGCGGGAAAAGGGAACCGGCGTCTCGTAATCGTAGGCCTCGTTGAGCACCGCCGGCTCGCGGATCTGTTTCTTGGCAAATCTCAGCAGCTGTTCTTTTTCGGAAACTTCGTCCATCACCGTCATCGATGTTGTTCTCCCAGGTGAGTTACGGATTAAGCTACCTTTTTATCCGGTTTATGCTCAAAAAAACTCCATTCGCTACTTTTCCTGGCGACCACTCTCGATCGCCGCCACTTTCCGCTGCTCGGCCTCCACGATGTCGAGCAGGGAGATCGAGGCCATTTGTTGCCGAAAAGCCGACTGGATCTCCGACCAGAAGTCGTGCATGGGGCACTTGGTGTCATCGGAGCAGATGCTCAGCCCCAGAAGGCACTCGTCTTCGCCCAGCGGACCCTCCACGGCTTCGATTACCGTGTAGAGACTGGTCTCGGTGGGGGAGCAGTTGAGCCGGAAACCACCTCCGGGTCCTTTGCTAGAGCTCAGAATCCCCTTCTTGCCCAGGTCCTGGAGAATCTTCGACAGATAGGGCTGTGGGATGTCCAAGGCCGCCGAAACTTCGCGCACCTGGGCAAAAGTCCCCTCGGGCAGATGGGCCAGATAGCAGACAGCGCGGATGGCGTACTTGGTGGCGGCGCTCTGGATCATATTCCTACCGCTCTTGATGGCTCCCCGCCGGTGGCTGGGGGATCTTGCTGGGCGACGCGCCCACCAGACCTGCCGATCGAAGTTGGCCGGGAAGCGGGCCTCCGCTCGCCGGCCAACCGGCCGTAATGGAGCGGATTCTACCCCATCGTGGGCCGTCTCTCCGAGCTTTCGATTGGCAACTGCAAGCAGTATCAGGACCACCGTTCAGCCTTCCTTCTCTCTTTCCTTATTCGGGCCCCCTCCTGTCATGGGCCGCAGAATCCTAGGGCAAGAACGATGCCATCCAGATACCCCAGAGAGTACCACAGAATAACTGACTTTTTTGTCCGCTATTCGTCCGGTCGTCCAAGTTTGTGGAGGCAACAGTTCAGATTTCTGAATGGAAAGGGCCTCGGAATGCCAATGAAACAGCCCTTTTTGCAGACATCGGATAACCGGATCTGCTAGTCTCTGACAGGCGCGTCGGTTGCATGTCCTCAGACAGAACGGCATCCGACACGCCGACGGGTTGCCGGGTGCCCGAGGCGGGGCGGGTCCGACACGGAGAACGCGGGAGGCTCGATTGTTGTCTGGACCACGACGTCTCGAAAAGGAGGAGAAGAGGCCGCCGGCAGCTCCTTTGTTCCTGCTTGCGGTGCTCCTGTCATCCGGAGCTTTCGGCCAGAACGCTCTTCAGGCCGCGTCCTCACTCCCACACCCGATTGTCTTCTGCCAGCTGCCGGTCGAGGAGACGGTTGAGCTGGAGCCGCGTGCCGGCGGCATGTTGCGAGCCGACTACGGCGAGGGTGGTCGACTGGTGGTCCTCGAGCCCGACGGCGGTAGCAGGATTCTCACAGCCGACTTCCACAGCGCCTGCGATCCGGACGTCTCCTTCGACGGCGGGAGGATTCTGTTTGCCGGCAAGAGACGAGGTGGCGACGCCTGGAACATCTGGGAGATCGACGCCGACGGCAGCGATCTCCGTCAGGTGACCCGCGAGCGGCACGACTGTCGTTCACCCATCTATCTCTCGACCTTCTACACCATCACCTCGACCGAGCCGTGGTACACCATCCTCTTTGTCCGCGACGACGGTGTCCTCAACGAGGAGGGCTCGGCCACCGGCACCAGCCTCTACACCGTGCGACTCGACGGCTCGGAGCTGCGCCGTATTACCTTCAATCTGAGCAACGAGAATGATCCGTTTCTGATGCCGGACGGACTGGTGTTGTTTGCCGGTTGGCAGCACCGGGCCAGTGTGGAGTGGCCAAGAGGAAGGGTTTCGCTCTTTGGTATCCACACAGACGGTATCGACTACTCGCTCTTTGGAGGGCTCCAGGGAAGTCGAATCCAGCACATGCCCGCGGTGGGTGTCGAAGGGAGAGTCCTCTTTGTCGAGGCCGACTCGTTGGGCTGGGACGGGGCCGGGAGCCTGGCCTCCATCCGCACCCAGCGTCCCCACTACACCTATCGTCGCCTCACCGATCCTCGAGCGGGGCTCTTCCACTCACCCTCACCGCTCGCCGACGGCAGCTTTCTGGTGTCGCGGCGACCGGCCGACGGGTCGGGAACACACGGTATCCACCGGTTGGACGCCGACGATGGTCATCCGGAGCTGATTTACGATGCTCCCCACAGTCACGAGCTCCTGGCCAAAGCTCTCGCGCCACGGCGCCAACCCGATGGTCGCTCGAGTACGGTCCGTCCCGAGTCGCCCACGGGGAAACTCTACTGTCTCAACGCGTACGAAAGCGACGGGCGGATGGCGCCGGCTCTCGAGCCCGGCACGATTCGCCGGGTGCGGGTGATCGAAGGTCTGCCGCCGTCGGGCGACGAGCTCGACGATACTTCGAGCGAGACCTCGGCCGCCGCGGTCCAGGGTGCGGCGGCGGGACGGCGGCTGTTGGGCGAGGCTCCGGTCGAGGCCGACGGCTCGTTCCACGTCGACATACCGGCTGATTTGCCGGTCCAGCTACAGATCCTCGACGACAACGGCATGGCCCTTTCGACTTGTGGGTGGATCTGGACCCGGCCCCGTGAGTTCAGGGGCTGTATCGGCTGCCACGAGGATCCCGAGCTGACACCGGAGAATCGCTTTGTCGAGGCGGCCGGTCGGGCGGCCGATCAAATGACACCCCAAGCCGGCAGCCGCCGCTCGGTCACCTTCCGCCAACAGGTGATGCCCATCATCGAGGCCCGGTGTGCCAGCTGTCACGGCCAACCGGACGCCCCATTGCCGTTCTTGGCGGGCGCCGGCGAGAACAAGGCAGGAGATGCTTTTACGGCGCTCATGGACGCCGAGGGCGGATACATCGATCCGGGGCGCGCCCGGACCAGCTATCTGATCTGGCTTTTGTTTGGGCGGGACACCTCCCGCCCATGGGACCGCGAGCGGGCCGTGGCCAGAGATGTTCCGGCCAGCCACCTGGATCTGCTCGATGACGACGAGATTCGCACCCTTGTCGAATGGATCGATCTTGGTGCCCGGTGGGATATGGTGCCGCCTCCCGCAGCCGTCAGCCAAGGGGACTCACCATGAGAGTGATTGCATCAGGAGCCGTTCTACTCTTGTGGGCGATGGTCGGTCCGCTCGTTGGCCAGCAGCCGCCCCCGACCATGACCGATGTCACAACGGAGGCGGGTATCGCCTTTCGTCACAACTTTGGCGACGACGATTTGAGCAACATCGTCGAGGGCACGGGACCAGGTGGGATGTTCTTCGACTACAACAACGACGACCATCCCGACATCTATCTGCTCAACGGCAGCTGGCTCGGCGACGTCAGCGACAACCGGAGTCGAGCACTGAGGGGCAAGCTGTCCAACGCCCTTTATCGCAACAACAAGGACGGCACCTTCACCGAAGTCACCGCCGAGGCCGGGGTGGGGGACCAGGGCTATGGCATGGGTGCTTCGGCCGCGGACTTCGATGATGACGGGGATCTCGATCTCCTGGTGCTCAACTACGGGCCCAATGTCTTCTACCGCAACAACGGGGATGGCACCTTTACCGATATCACGGTCGAGGCGGGTCTCGGAGATCCGTTGTGGAGTGTCTCCGCCCCCTGGCTCGATTACGACGGCGACGGCGATCTCGACGTCTATGTGGCCAACTACCTCGAGTACGACGCCGGCTCCTTCCGGGACTTCTACGCCGCCCAGGGCTACCCCGGGCCCCTGGCTTACAAGGGACAGCCCGATCACCTCTACCGCAACAACGGTGACGGCACCTTTACCGATGTCACCGAGCAAGCGGGACTCCTCGCTCCGGGTGGACGGGCCATGAGCGCGGTAGCCGCCGATCTCGACCGCGACGGGGACACCGATATCTATGTCGCCAACGACGCCATGTCGAGTGCCTTCTGGGTCAACCAAGCAGGCCGCTTCGAAGACCAGGCCCTGGAGCGCGGCCTGGCTTTTGGCGAGGGGGGGCAGGGCGCATCCTCCATGGGCCCGGTAGTGGGCGACTTCGACCGCAACGGGCTGTTCGATATCTATGTCCCCGACATGGGTTACGGCTGTCTGCTGAGCCAGCGCGAGGAGGGGATGTTCTTCGATGTCACCGCGGAGGCGAATCTGGCCATGATCTGCGGTCAGTACACCGGTTGGGGTGGCGGCCTCGTCGACTTCGACAACGACGGCTATCTCGACGCCTTTGTTGCCAACGGCAATGCCCACCATCTCTACACCGAGGAAGATGTCCTGGCGCGCAACGATCGCAATGGCCGCTTCGAAGACGTTGCCAAGCAGGCCGGCGGTTACTTTCAGGAGAAGTATGTGGGTCGGGGAGCAGCCTTTGCCGACTACGACAACGATGGAGATGTCGACATCCTGGTCATGAACCTCGGGGATGCGGCCCGGTTGCTGCGCAACGATGGGGGCAACCGCAACAACTGGCTGACGGTGGTGCCAAGAAGGGCTGCCGGCAAGCAGGTGGCCATCGGGGCCGAGGTGACGGTTAGGGTCGGTTCTCTGCAAATGATCCACCCGGTCCACGCGGTAAGCGGCTATCTCTCGAGCGGTGATCCCCGGGCCCACTTTGGCCTGGGCGCCGCCGAGAAGGCCGATCTGGTCGAGATCCGGTGGCCCGACGGAGAGTTGCAGCGACTCGAGGATGTCGAGGCCAATCAGATTCTGGAGGTGACTCGTGGTGCCCGGTAGCTCGACACGCGTGCTGGTCGCCGCCGGGCTGGGATTGGTGGTTGCGTTGCTGCCGCCGGTCAGCGCACCGACGGCGTTTGGCCAGCAGAAGGAGCCGGTCTATGTCGGGGTGCGTGTCTGCAGCGAGTGCCACCAGGGGCTCGCGGCCGGCCACCAGTTCAGCCATTGGCGGCTGTCGAAACACGCCAAGGCCCATGCCACCTTGTCGCTCCCGGTCTCGGAGGAGATTACCCGTCGCAGCGGGATACCCGAAGACCCGCTGGAGGCCAGGGTCTGTCTCGGCTGTCACACCACCGGGGCCGATGCCGAGGAATGGCAGCGCGACGAGACCTTTCTCATCGAAGATGGCGTCCAGTGCGAGACCTGCCACGGTCCCGGCAGCGAGTACAGCGATGCCGAAGTAATGCAAAACCGCGAGCTGGCCATGGAGCGTGGCCTGGTGATGCCCGATCGGCAGACCTGCTTGGTCTGCCATGGACCCAAGGGGTCGCACGATGTGGTGCTCGGGCCCGCCTCGTGGGAATACGAGAGCGCACGTCGGGTGATCGCCCACCCCAGACCCTCGCAGCCGGTGGTCGGCCAGCCCGGCGTGCAGCCGGACCAGTCACTCGAGCGCAGTGAACACCGCTTCGTCGGTGTCATGGCTTGTGCAGCCTGCCACGCTGGTGCCGAAATGGGATTCCAGTTCAGCAGGTGGCGGATGGGGCCCCATGCCGGCGCCTATGCCCGCTTGGCGACCCCCAGGGCACGCGAGATGGCGGCGGCCGCCGGTGTCGGGGGTGACCCCCAGGCCAGTGGCGAGTGCTTGCGGTGTCACGCTACCGGGGCCGGTTTCGCCGGCGACAGCTTTGCCCCCGGCTTCGATCGCGGCGACGGTGTCCAGTGCGAGAGCTGCCATGGCGCGGGGGCCGACTACCAGCCCGAGGCGGTGATGCTCGATCCGCAGGCGGCGCGTCGGGCGGGTCTCCGCCAAGCCTCGGCAGAGGTTTGCGCCGAATGTCATGAGTCGGCCCATGGCAGACCCTTCGACCTCGAAGCCGCCCTGGCCGAGATCGCTCACCCCAAGGAACCGGTTCTGATCGGGGTGAACACCGAGCCCGAGTACAAGACCCCGGTCAACCTGGCTCTAACCCCCGACGGCAGCGAGCTTTGGATCGCCTGCGAGGCTTCCTCGAGCACCATCGTGGTGGACACCGGCAGTCGCACCAAGGTGGCCGAGATTTCCGTCGGCGGCCAGCCCCACGATGTGGCCTTCGGCCCCGACGGTGGTCGGGCCTATGTGACCAACCGGCTCGATGACAGCCTGTCGGTCATCGATGTGGCCAGCCGTGAGGTGGTGCGGACGATACCCGTCGGTGACGATCCCCACGGCGTCATCACCGATGGAACCGG
>SBFI01000209.1 GCA_006227875.1 Acidobacteriota bacterium | reverse complement strand
TCGTTGAAGATACAGAAACCGCGACCGGCCTCCGGTCGGGCATGATGAAAGCCGCCTCCCAGGTTGACGGTGACACTGTTTCGCCTCAGGGCATGCCGGGTGGCGAGAAGGGTGCCACCCACGGCGAGACGCTGGGCCTGTAGAGCCTGCTGGTAGACCTCGTCCCGAACCTCGACGCCGAGAATTGCCGTCAGCGTTTCGGGATCCCGCAGGCCTTCGAGATAGGCGGCGGAATGTGCCAGCCGCAGATCCTGGAGAGATGCGCGTCGGGGGCGAAAGACGTTGTCCTTGCTGATCAGACCCTCGGTCAGCAGGAAAGTGAGGATGCGCTCGGCCCGTTCCGGATCGTACGGCGAGCCGCCGAGATCGACCCGGTAGCCGGGTGAATAGACAAAACCGACCGGTGTTCCTGCGAGAGACCGCCGCAGCCGGTTCCAGTATCGTCGTAGTGTCGCCGATGCCATGGCAGGCTAACCCTGATCGGGGCGGTGAAAGGTGACGCTGGTTGCCCCCCAGCCCCCGGCCGTCGCTGGTGCGTCCTCGTAAACGGCGACTCGTGGATCGCGCTCCAGGACTGTGCGAACGGTCTGCCGCTGAACACCCACGCCGCGGCCGTGGATGATCCGCACGTGGAGAAGCCCCTGCTCGAAGGCCTCATCCAGATAGCTGCGGACCACATCAGCGACCTCTCGGGGAGGAAAGCTGTGGAGGTCCAGAACGTCGGTGATGGGGAGCTCGACGGGCTCCCCGTCGGGGAAATCGTCTTGGCTCATGGATAGTTCAGGCTATCTCTATTTGAATAGCTTGAGAAAGGCCAGGAATGCGGTAAAACCGTCATCGGGTCCTGCCACCGCAACCCCCAGATCGAGTCTCACCAGGGTTCTCCACGGCCCGACGAGGTTGCCGGCGACACCGACACCGGCGAGGAACTCCCGATCGAAACCCGCCGTCTCATCGGTCGCCCAGGCGGCATCGCCGAGCAGCTGCAGGCGAAAGACCTCGCCCATCTCGAAACCGTAGCTGGCGTGTAGCGCCGCCGCCTCATCGGCACGCACCTTGTTGGTCTGATAGCCGTGGACCCGGATGTCGCTGAAATAGCCAAATTCGTATTTACTGAAGCGGTCGAGGTCGGCGCCACCTGCATATTCCAGTTCGATCCCGATCTTGCGGAAGCGCCGCAGATGGAAGGTCTTGGCAAAGGAGGCGCCCCACTTGATGTAGTCCTTCTGCTCGGAATCGTAGTCCGTGTTGCCGGGCAGGCCCCAGGGCTCCCACCGGGAGCGATCCGAATACTCCCCTCGCAGCTCGAAGCGATATCCCAAGCGGCTGTATTTGACCGCCAGTTCGATCGTGCTTGTGAAGTGGTCTTCGGGTAACAGGAACTCCTCGGCGGTGTCATCGGCGCGATCAAAGCTGGTGTAGCCGAGGCGATAGGTCAGATTGACTTTTGTAAAGCTACCCAGCGGGCGGCCCAGCGTAAAATCGACCTCCGCCGGGCGGATCTCTACATCCTCCTCCGGAGTCTCCTCGCCATCCCTGAACAGGGTGTCGGTCCCGGCAACAGCGAGAAGGAAGACGTCGGTCCCGGCATCGAACCGCGAGCCGAAGAGCTCGGGGTCGGACCAGTTGGCGGTCAGGATTGCGCCGCCAAAGAAGACATTGACCTGGCTTCCGGTCTCCTTGAAATCGAGATTGAAATAGTCGACACCCACTAGCGGGATCGGAAAATCGAACGACTCGTCGTAAAAGACCCCTCCCAGTAGGAAGAGCCGGCCGGGGTCGAATTTCTCCTCCACCACGCGCTCGCCGGTTTCCTTGTCTCTGGTCAGATAGCGCAGTCCCGCCGGGGTATCCCTGACCATGGTGGTGTCCGATGCCAGGACCTCCTGGCGGCGGTCCTCGAACTCGGAGTCGTTGATGGCGATCCGGGTCAGGAGGGTCTCTCTCTCGACCACCAACGCAGCGTTGAAGAGCGACCAGATCTGCTGGCTGACTCCCCGCATGGGTACCCAGAAACCCTCCGGATCCCAAGCGGTGAGGTTGCCCGCGGCGTCGACCGATGAGTAGTAGAGGGTCTCCTCGTTGGAGATGACCTCGCCCTCGAGACCCTGCTGGACAGCCCGCGAGCGCACGCGGAAGAAGTGCTCGCGATCGATCCAGACGGTGCCGCGGAAGAGGTTGTCCTCCGAGTCCGCTACCCGGGGTCGAAAGTCGACCACCCAGCAGTCGCGGCCATCGACGATGGCGGTTCCACGCAATCGGTAGAAGTACTGGTTGGTGAACAGGATCTCCAACGGCAGGCTGGCCGCTCTCTCGGGCTGGATCAGCGGCAGCTTGGGCAGCCTCTTGCTCCTCCACTTGAGACCGCTGAAAAGAGCCTTCTCCCACGCCCAGTCGAATCCTTCCCCTTGGCGGAAGAAGATCGGCCCTTCGAAGGTCACCTCCAGACCCTCGGTGGCAAACTGAAAGCGAAGATGGGTGGTATTGAGCGCGCGGTAGGTGTGAAGACGGCGTTGCTGCGCGTCCTCGAAGGCCTGCAGTCGGCGGAGGATCTCTTCGACCGGTAACTGTCGCTCGGAGACGACCGTGAGCCGTTCATCCAGACCCTCGATGCCCTCGCGCTCGGAGGCCGTCAGCCGTTGAAAACGAAGAAACGTCACCGGGTCGGGATCGAGTATCTCGAGCTCCAGTCCCTTCTTGCCCGGCAGCGCCCCGAACAGGTCGACCGGCTCCCCGGTCTCCGGGTCGATGCGCTCCGGGCTCTTGAGCTGAGCATCGGAGAAGAGGAGACTGGCCGTTTCGCTGTCGGGGCTCTTGTTGACGATGACCCGCAACCCCAGGTCTTCGCCACGGACAAAGGACCAGGCCTCGGCATTGCCGGTGGGGGAGGAAAAGACATCGTAAGAGAGGTCGCCCTGAAATTCTCGCGCCAGGAGCTTGAACGGTCCGATATCGGGGATCGTGCTCCGGTCGTGCTCGAAAAAGGTCAGATCCGCCCCGGCGACGGCAAAGGCCGCCGCGGCCGCCACCGCGTCGGAGGAGTGGGCGGGGAAGGGGAGGGCATCGATAACGATGGGCTTGCCGGGATCGAGCTCGGCAAGCAGATCGAGCACCGGAGCAAGGGCTTCGGTTTCAGTGGTACGGAGAGCGATGCCATCGAGATAGGCGGCGGTCTCCTCGGCGTAGAGGGCGCGCAACAGCTCGATATCGGCGGGCAGCGGCTGGCTGATAACGCGGGCCTCGGGAGCGGCGCCCCCCACCGCGACCGTCGCTCTCTTCAACAGAAAGGCGTATTCGCGGATTTGCTCGATGTCGGGCAAGTCACTATCGGGTCGCCAGACCACCTGGAAATGTGGGTTCTCACCGGCGGCGGCGGCGAGACCGGCCACCGCCTCGAGCTCGCTCTCCAGTCGCTCGAGATTGTCGGTCAGGGGCGAGGGTGTCGCGAAGACGAGTCGCAGCCAGGGGGTGGCACCGGTGCCGGCCACCGAGGTCGCAACGTCGAGGGGCGCCGAGCCGTCGAGGGCCACGTCCCAGGCGATGTAGAAGCGCGCTTCCTCATCCAGCCGGGGCTCGGCAGCGAGCTCGGGGATCAAGGACGCGGGGTTGTCGACCCTCACCCCCGCACAGGGACGGCAGGGGGGTGCCTGGGCCGCCACCGGCAGCGGCAGCAGGACGAGGCCAAGAGCCAACGGCAAGAACCGGCAGAGAATCTTCATGGTCGTTGGCTGCTGAGGACGGCTAGCCGGCCGAAGGTGAGTCGACCTTCTGGCCCAGAAACCGGACGGTGAGAACGATGACGACGCTGCCCACCACCAGCGAGATCCACGGGCTCAGACCAAAGGCAGTCGGTATGTCGCCCAACAACATGCCCAGGATGCCGAGACCCAGAGCGTAGGGAATCTGGGTACGGACGTGGGCGATGTGGTCGGACCCCGAGGCCATGCTCGACAGGATGGTCGTGTCCGAGATGGGGGAGCAGTGGTCGCCCCAGACACTCCCGGCCAGCACCGATGAGATGGTGCCGACAAGGATCAGGGTGTAGGGGTCGCTGCCCACCTGGAAACCGCCGGCGGTCGACAGACCGTGCGAGATGGGGATGACGATCGGCATCAGGATGGCCATCGTGCCCCAGGAGGCGCCGGTGGCAAACGAGATAGCCGCCGAGGCGAGGAAGACCAACGCCGGGAACCACTGTGGTCCGATAACGCCGCTGGTCAAGCTGACGACATAGTCGGCGGTGAGCAACTCCTCGCAGACCGAGCCGATCGACCAGGCCAGGATGAGCACGAGAAAGGCCAGAAGCATCGAGCGAAATCCCTCGACCATCGATTCCACGGTCTGGCGCACGGTGAGGATTCTCTGCGACAGCGCCAACAGCGCGGCAACCACCACTCCCGCGAGGCTGGCCCACAGCAGAGCGCTAAAGCTGTCGGAGGCCGAGAAGACTTCTCGCAGCCAATCGAAGGTGCCGCCAAAGTCGGCCCGATCCAGATCGCTCGAGCCGGTAATGTAGAGCCCCAACAGGGTTACCACCACTACCGTCACAATCGGCAGCAGAGCGTTGCCGGCCCTTCTGGGGGCGCCCTCGGGGGGCGTCAGTTTCTCGACCGCGGCAAAGGCCAGGGGGGTATCGCCCTCGGCGATGACCGCTCCGGTGCGGCTGGCCCGCCGTTCGGCCTTGAGCATGGGGCCAAAGTCCCGCCGGGTGTAGGCGATGGTGAAGCCGAGCACCAGGGCAAAGAGCGGATAGAAGCGATACAGGATCGAGGACAGAAAGGTGCCGTAGGCGTTGTAGTCGGCGCCGATGTCCAGTTGGGTAAAGGCGGCGGCGATGAGACCGACCTCGAATCCGATCCAGGTGGAGATGGGAGCCACACTCGCCACCGGTGCCGCTGTCGAGTCGACGATATAGGCCAGCTTTTCGCGGCTGATGCGCAGACGATCCGTGATCGGCCGCATGGTGGAGCCGACGATCAGGGTATTGGCATAGTCGTCGAAGAAGATCACCACTCCAAGGACCCAGGTGGCGATCTGACCCCGCCGGGCGTCGGTGGCAAAGCGGCTCAGCCGGTCGACGATTCCCTGCGTGCCGCCGCTCTTGCTGATGATCCCCACCATCCCACCAAGCAGCATGGAAAAGACGATGATGGCGGCGTTGTTGGGATCGGCGAGAGAGGGAACGATGAAGTGATCGATGCTGCGGGCAAAGGCGGTAAACGGGTTCCAGGCGTAGAGAAAGAGTGCACCGGAATAGACACCCACAAACAGAGAAAACAGAACGTCCTTGAAGATCAGTGCCAGACCGATGGCGATCAGCGGTGGGACGATGGAGAGCCACCCCGGGATCACACGGATCTCGAGCTCCGACGGCGCTTCCCCTCCCTCGACATTCACCTCGTGGCGCCCGCTGGCCAGCTCGGGTGTCTTGACGGTGACCTCGTGCTCACCGGGCCCCAATCGGCGCTGGTCGACAAGACGACCGTCGACAAAGATGCGGGTCTCGATCTCTTCGCCTGGCTCGAGATCGCTGAGCGCGAGCTTCAACCGCACCGGACCGCCGCTGAGTGCAACCGGCCCGGCAGGCTCCACCTCAAGAGTGGCGGCGCAAAGGGGCAGTGGGATGGCCAGCAGAGCGGCCAGGACGACGAAACCGTAGCGGCTCAAATCTTCTCCGGCGTTCGGGTCAGCTTCCGGCCTCGGCCTCCACCTCCACCGGCTCTTCGGCCGGCTGGGCTACGGCGAGTCCCAGCTCTTCTCGCAGGCTCTGCTCGAGCTCGTCGGCCAGATCGGGGTTGTCGCGCAGGAACTGCTTGGCGTTCTCGCGCCCCTGACCGAGGCGGACGTCGCCATAGTTGTACCAGGCGCCGCTCTTGGCCACCTGCTTGTACTGGACACCCATGTCGACGAGCTCGCCGACTCGGGAGATGCCTTCACCATAGTCGATGTCGAACTCGGCGATGCGGAAGGGAGCCGCCACCTTGTTCTTGACGATCTTGACCTTAGCCCGAGCGCCGACTACCTGATCGCCGTCCTTGAGCGCGGCGATGCGACGGATGTCGATACGCACCGACGAGTAGAACTTGAGCGCCCGGCCGCCGGTGGTGGTCTCGGGACTGCCGAACATCACCCCGATCTTCTCGCGGATCTGATTGATAAAGACCAGACAGGTCTTCGACTTGGCGACGATGGCCGTCAGCTTGCGCAGCGCCTGCGACATGAGCCGCGCCTGCAGGCCGACATGGGAGTCACCCATCTCGCCTTCGAGCTCGGCCCGGGGCACCAG
>SBFI01000399.1 GCA_006227875.1 Acidobacteriota bacterium | reverse complement strand
TCGACGTCGATGCCGCGCAGATTGTGGGAACGGGCGCCGCGCACGCTGACCCTGGGCTTGGCCGCCATCTCCTCCTCGAGCGACTCCCGACCACTCTCCCGCCGATAGCGCGCCATGTGACGCCGCGCCGGGGTGGCCGGCCGGTCGCGAAGATAGGCCCCGGTCAGGGATTCGTCGGCCCTCAGAATGTCGTCCAACGGGCCCTCCACCATCACCCGGCCACCATGCTCGCCCGAGGCGGGTCCGAGATCGGTGCTGTGGTCGGCGCCCTGGATGATGGTGCGATCGTGCTCGACCACGAGCACCGTGTTGCCCCTGCCCGCCAGCGCGCGCAGCAGCTCCAGCAGACGCCCGCTGTCGCGAGGATGGAGGCCGATGGTGGGCTCGTCGAGCACATAGAGGGTGCTGGTCAGACCCGAGCCAAGCGCGGCCGCCAGGTGGATGCGCTGGGTCTCACCCCCGGAGAGCGTGCGCGCCTGCCGGTCGAGGGTGAGGTAGTCGAGACCCACGCGGTGGAGGAACTCCACTCGTTCCTCCAAGTCCTCGATAAGGTGGCCCGACAGCTCCCGCTGACGCCGGCTCCAATTGCGGCCCTCGAGCCACCGCCGCAGCTCCTCGATGCTCTTGGCGCAGAGGGCGGGCAGGGTCTCGTCCTCCACCCACACCGCCAGGGCCTCGGGCTGTAGCCGTGTGCCGCCACAGTCGGGACAGGGATCGTAGGCCCGGTAGCGGGCCAGCAGCACCCGCACGTGAACCTTGTAGGAGCGCCTCTCGAGCCAGGCGAAGAACTGCTCCAGATTGACGAAATCCCCCTCGCCGTTCCAGACGAAGTCCCTCGCCTCCTCCGGCAGATCCCGCCACGACACATCGAGCGGAATCCCCTCCTGGCGACAGGCGACGAGGAGATCCTCGTAGAGCTCTTCGTAGGCCGGTGTGTTCCAGGGGGCGATCGGCCGCTCCTCCAGGGTCCACACCGGGTCAGGGATCACCCGCTCCCGATCGATACCGATGACACGACCAAATCCCTGGCAGCTCGGACAGGCGCCGAGCGGCGAGTTGAAAGAGAACAGAGCCGGCACCGGCTTGCGCAGCTTGATGCCGCATTCGGGGCAGCCGAGGGTCGAGCTGAAGTAGCGCACACCCTTTTCTCCCCGCGCTTCCAGGTTGCCGGCGTTGAGCCTGAACCCCTCCTCGATGGCCGCGACGAGTTGAGCCCCGGCCTCTTCGCGAGCGGTAAACCGTCCCAGCACGAACGGCAGCGGGTCGAGGACCCGCGGCCAACGGCTTTTCGACGGCATGCGCACGATCTCTTCGCCATCGAGCCGCCGGGCAAAGCCCTGGCGGATCAACTCCTGGAGAGCGAGATTGGCCTTCTTTCGCGGTCTGGGAACCGCCGCCACGACCATGAACTGTTGCCCCACCACTCCCCCCGCCAGCTCCGCCGCCACCTCGTCCGCGGTGTAGGCACGGGCCCGACCGTGCCCCTCGGGGCAGTGGACCTCACCCAGATGGGTAAAGAGGAGACGCAGGACGTCGTAGACCTCGGTGATGGTGCCGACAGTCGAACGGGCATTGCGCACCGCATTGCGGGCCTCCAACGCCACCGCCGGCAGGATGTTGCGGATCTCCTCCACCGGCGGCCGCTCCATCTGGTCCAGAAACTGCCGGGCATAGGTGGACATCGACTCCACAAAGCGTCGCTGTCCTTCGGCATAGACGGTGTCGAAGGCGAGAGACGACTTGCCGGCCCCCGACGGACCGGTGACCACGGTCACCCGACCGAGGGGTACCCGGCAATCGATCCCCTTCAGGTTGTGGGTGCGGGCGTGGAGAACCTCGATGGCGGGGGTGGGCATAGGCAGAGTCGACAGCTGACCGCCGAGCGGCGAGCCCTCTAGGATAACCCGAAGCTGTGGGGAGTGGAGCCGGGAAGGGCGTTACTCCGGCGGCGGCTTGTCCTTTTTGCCCTTGCCAAAGATCCTTTTCAGCCAGCGCCAGCGGCCCTTCTTGCCGTCCTCGTCGATCCTTCGCTCCGACCAGTCCCGGTAACCGCCGCCGTGAAGGCTGCAGACCTCAGCGGGCATCTCGCCCTGGCGAAAGACCTCGGTCAACACCTGTGGACAGTCGTCGGTAGCCAGCTCGCCGCTCTGCGGATCGATGACGGCGGTGGCCACACCCGGCGGCTGGGGGATGGTCGGGTAGCCACCCGGTGGACGGACTTTGTAGGTAAAACGGGCCCAGATGGGCAGCGCGGCCCGTGCCCCGGAGAGCCGGGTCGTCGAGTTGTCGTCGTAGCCGACCCAGACCAGGGTGGCGCGATCGGGAGAGAAGCCGGCAAACCAGCTGTCGCGGCGATCGTTGGTGGTACCGGTCTTGCCCGCCAGCGGGTCGGTCATCCCCTGGATGCGGGCGCTCGAGCCCGTCCCCCGGTCGATGACCCCTTGCAGAATGGAGGTGAGCAGATAGGTGGCCTGGGCCGACAACGCCCGCTGCGGCTCGGCCAGGGTCTTACCCTCGACCTCGTTGCCCTGCCGGTCCAGCACCGCTTCCAGCCCATGCGTCTCGCGCCGCACCCCGCCACCGGCCAGGGTGGCATAGACCGAGGCCAGCTCCAGGGGTGTGACTTCGAAGGCGCCAAGGGCGAGAGCGGGAACCGGCTGCAAGCGGCTTTCTATCCCCAGGTCCCTTGCCACCTCGACCACCCGCGGCAGACCGACATACATCCCCAGCCGGGCGGTGGGAACGTTGAGACTGTCCTCGAGCGCCGTGCGCACGGTGACCCAGCCGCGAAACTCCGAATCCGAATTCTGCGGGCTCCACTCGCGGCCCGCCAGGGCGACGGTCAGCGGGGCGTCCTCGAGCAGGCTGGTTGGTGAGACCCGTCGATCCTCGAAGGCAGTGGCGTAGACGACCGGCTTGAAGGCGCTCCCCGTCTGTCGCATGGCTTGACCGGCGCGGTCGAACTGACTGGCGGCGTAGTCGCGGCCACCCACATAGGCGAGTATCGCCCCGGACCGCGGGTCGATCGAGACCAGGGCCCCCTGTAGCGGCCCGGCGGTCTTTCGCCCCTTCTCCCACCCCTCCTCCAACGCCTGCATGCCCCAGGCGATCGCCTTTTCCGCCTGTTGCTGGTCACCGCCGTTGAGAGTCGAGATCAAGAGGTAACCGGTGTCGGCAAGCGTGTCGATGCCAAACCGCCGCTCGGCCTCGAGCGCCATGGCGTCGGCAAAGTACCCGGCCCGACGAACCCCCACCGGCTGTGGCGAGACGCAAAGCGGCTCGGCTTGCGCCGCCTTGGCCCGCTCGGCATCCAACCAACCGAGCTCGGCCATCCGACCCAGGACCCAGTTCCTTCTCTCCAGCGCTTTCTCCGGCCGGGTGATCGGCGAGTAGCCGCCCGGCGAGCGGATCATCCCGGCCAGCACGGCCGATTCACAGAGAGTCAGGCGGTGGGGGTACCTGCCGAAGTAGGCCCACGCCGCCGCCCCTACTCCCATGAGGTTTACGCCGTGACTCTGACCCCAGTAGATCTCGTTGAGATAGGCGGTGAGGATCTCGTCCTTCTCGAATCGCAGATCGAGCAGCACCGCCAACACCGCCTCGCGCGACTTGCGGACCAGGGTGCGCTCGTGGGTCAGAAACAGGTTCTTGACCAGCTGTTGGGTGAGGGTGCTCCCCCCCTGGCGGATCTCACCGCCACGCAGATTGACCCATGCTGCGCGCAGGATCCCGGACGCCGACAGCCCTGGATGCTTGTAGAACTTGGCATCTTCGGCTGCCAGAACGGCGTTGAGCAGCTCTTCGGGCAGCGCTTCGAGACCCACCGGTCGCCGCTCCTTGCGCTCGGCACCGTAGAAGGAGGCCAGCAGCGGCGGCTCGAGCACCACCCGCTCGACCGGCTTGCCGTGCCAACGCAGTGCCGAGATCCGCCAGCCGGTGGTCTCCACCTCCAGCTCGCCCCCCCGATCCCACCCTTCGGGAGTGGGAAAGGCCCGGATAAAAGCGCGCAGCCGGTTCCTCACCACCTCGAACTCGCCCGGTGCCAGCACCCGGTCGCGATTGAGGCTGTAACCCTGGCTCTCGAGCTCGGAGCGCAGTGCCCTGAGATCGCCCGGCGCCCCGACCCTGAGCACCTGCGAGCGGCCGTAGAGCCGCGAGGGCTGGATGGCGGTGTGATCGGCAAACTGCTCGGAGAACCGCCAGTAGGGCCACAACAGCCATACCGACCCCGCCAGAACGGCCAGCAGGCAGATCTGGATCAAACGGCGTTTGAAACGGCTCTTGCCCTTCTTGCCGCGGCGCTTCTTACCCCGGACACGTCTTATCGGTGACATCTGAGACTCTTTTGACGGTGCAACAAACGGGCCACCGGGTGCTATTCTCTCGCACCCCATGATCTCGGTGTCCAATCTCGCCAAATCGTTCGGGGCCCAGACCCTTTTCGTCAACGCCGCGTTCCAGATGGTGCCGGGACAACGCTATGGCCTGGTGGGTGCCAACGGCTCGGGCAAATCGACCCTGATGCGGATTCTGGCCGGCGAAGAGCCGCCCAGCGACGGCAGCGTCTCGATCCCCAAGCGGCTCAAGCTCGGGGTGCTGCGCCAGGATCACTTCATGTACGAGGAGATGCCCATCCTGGAGGTGGTGCTGCAGGGTAACCAGGAGCTCTGGCAGGCGATGGTCGAGAAGGAAGAGATCCTGGCCCGGGCCGAGGAGTCGTTCGACGGCGAGCGCTATGCCGAGCTCGAGGACATCATTCTCAAGCACGACGGCTATTCGATCGAGTCGCAGGCGGCCGAGATCCTCGAGGGCCTCGGCATCCCGGCCGAGGTCCACCGAGAGCCTCTCTCGACTCTGTCGGGCGGCTTCAAGCTGCGGGTGCTGCTCGCCCAGGTTCTGGCGGCGGCTCCCGACGCACTGCTGCTGGACGAGCCCACTAACCACCTGGACATCCTCTCGATCCGTTGGCTCGAAAAGTTTCTTCTCGACTTCCCCGGCATCGTGGTGGTGATCTCCCACGACCATCGCTTCCTCGACAACGTCTGCAGCCAGATCCTCGACGTCGACTACGAGACGGTGACCCTGTATCCCGGCAACTACACCCAGTTCGACGAGGCCAAGGCCCGCGAGCACGAGCGGATGGGCAAGGAGCTGGAGAAGCGCGAAAAAGAGATCGCCCATCACAAAGCCTTTGTCGAGCGCTTCCGGGCCAAGGCCACCAAGGCGCGTCAGGCGCAGAGCAAGCTGCGACTGATCGAGAAGAAGGCCGAGGGAATCGCCGCCGTGCCGGTGTCGTCGCGGCGCTACCCCACCTTTCGCCTCGGGCAGCGGCGCCCCTCGGGTAAACAGGTCCTCGCCCTGGAGGGGATATCCAAGGCCTTTGGTGACAACCGGGTGCTCCAGGATGTGACCCTGACGATCCGCCGGGGTGAGCGGCTGGCGATCATCGGACCCAACGGCATCGGCAAGTCGACCCTGCTCAAGATCGCCGTCGAAAGGCTCGACGCCGACACCGGCGCGGTCGAATGGGGCCACGAGACCTACCCGGGATATTTCGCCCAGGACTTTCGCGAGCTCCTGAACAAGGAACGGCAGACGGTGGAGGAGTTTCTGTGGGCGATCTGCCCGGCCGAGCCCATCGGCTTTGTCCGCGGCCAGCTGGCGCAGGTGCTGTTCTCCAAAGACGAGGTCAAGAAGCGGCTGGCCAGTCTCTCGGGCGGCGAGGGCGCACGGCTGCTCTTTGCCAAGCTGGCGGTCGAGCAACCCAATGTCCTCATCCTGGACGAGCCCACCAACCACCTCGATCTGGAGGCCATCGAGGCGCTGGTGGCCGGGCTCCAGGAGTACGACGGCACCCTCGTCTTTGTCTCCCACGATCGCTGGTTTGTCTCCCAGCTGGCCAACCGCATCGTGGAGATCACACCCTCGGGGCTCCGCACCTACGAGGGCACCTATGAGGAGTATGTCGACCAGTGTGGTGACGATCATCTCGACGCCGACTCGGTGGCGCTCAAGGTCCGGCGTGAGAAGAGGGCGAAGAAGAAGGCACGCGCCGGAAACCGAACCGACTCAGCCGACCGCAACCGGATCAAGCACCTTACCGGCGAGCGGGACGAGCTGACCGCGGAGATCGAGACCGCCGAGAAACGGGTGCACGAGATCAACGAGATCTTTTGCGACCCCGCCTACTTCGACCGCACGCCACCCGCCGAGGTGCGCAAGCTCGAGCAGGAGCAGAAGGGCCTCGCCGAGCGGGTCGAAGACCTAATGGAGCGGTGGCAAGAGGTGGAAGAGGA
>SBFI01000078.1 GCA_006227875.1 Acidobacteriota bacterium | reverse complement strand
GAAAAAAGGAGGTCCCGAGATGCACAAGCAGATCGTTGGGCTAGCTGCCCTCCTCGTCTCGACACTCCTCGCCGTAGCACAAGCCCAGGTAAACGTTACGCTGACGCCGGATTCGAGCGGTGTCAGGGTATTTGTTGCCATCGACGGGCGAATCATCGAAATCACTGATCCTGATGGGGAAGAAGCCGATTTCGACGACCCAGCCGGTACCGGATGGTCAGAGGCCATGGATCCGACAACGACCACTGGTCTTACGGCTGATCTCATGGTGGGTCCGGACGGCAACATCTATTTCTCCGTGCCGTCGGCAAACAAGTTAGGTCGATTTCCGCTGACCGGAGGTTCCCCGTCCCCGGAATTCGCTTTATGTGATGGTTGCGAGCCGGCGGCGCTCGGCCTTGATTTCCATGGGGACGTGCTGGCCACCGACTTGGACTCGGGTGGGCTATTCCGATGGGATGAGCTCGCCGCTCTCTGTTCTGACGGGATCAATCCTGCGAGTTTTTGTTTCGGATTCGGTAGCTCCCTACCGACCGGGACGCTCGTTCCTGGAACCAACGCGGTCGGGCCGTTTCTGGCTATTCAGGAGTGGTACACCGGAAAGCTGTTGAGCATCTGGGGTCCGGAGACCGCCGGTCCGAAGAAGGATCGCAAGGGACCGACCCTCCAAACCTCGGCAGATCCGGACTATGAAGACCACACCTTCCGTGCCGAGCTCGATGGCGATGCGGCCGACCTCGCGATCACCGAGGCCGAGATCCTTTACGCCGCCGGAAAAGACATCAAGTTTGTGGATCTCGTGAGCGGGGACGCGTCTTCGTGTGTGACGTTCAGCGGTCAAGGAAACCCGAAGCCGAAGTTTCTCACCGGGGATGTGGGCGGGAAGGTCTATGTCGCCACGGAGTCGAGCAAGGCGACCGTGGTCTGGGCACTCGATACGACCACGTGCTCGTCTCCCACAAAACTCAAGGAATTCCCGGCCAGCACCTTTGGCAAGGACGTTGGCGGGGTCGCGGCGACGTTCAGCACCTTAAAGGGCCAAGTCAACGGCACGGGAAGCGAGGAGACCTACGTGCTCAGCCCAGACGGAAGTCACAATTACCGACTGACCGCGACCTGTCCATCTTCGAATGTGTGCAACTTCGCTTTCAAGCCGGAGTGTCTGAAAACCGCGCTCAACGCGATTGAAGAGTCCGATGATCCAGACAATCCAAGCGCAGCGAATGCTTCGCGCGGTCTACCGTTCGCCCTGCCCGGTCATGCTCGCCCATTTGAGTATGTCGTAACTAACTTGACTTCCGACGAGTTCCACCAGCGCTCGACGGCGATCGAGGGGACCAACTTCCGTTTCGCCTGCTGCGACGAGCCATGTACCGCGGCTGGCTGCGATGACCCTCCTGGTAATGCCGACACATGCGAGTTCGCCATAGCAATCTACTCGCTCCCCATCTCGTCAGAGATCGTTCCGGATCCGCGCGGCGACAGCAAAAGAGGGACCGCCTGCTACGAGGGCCAGATATCAACCCGAAACGCCGGCAACTTCGCGGCGGAGTTTTGCGGCTGGAACAGCCCTGCGGTTGAGACTCCAGCGGCGTTCGATCCCGACGAGTTCTTCTGCGGAGCCAATGGCGTCGCCACGGTGAGCCACGGGGATACATTCCCGACCAAGTTCGATGTCGGACCCAAGGGAGAGCCATGCGCCTCCGGCAACGAGCTGCCCGTGGATCTCAACGTGCTCTTCTCGGCGGGTGTCTTTGGGTCGTGTGACACCGGCACCTTCGTGCCCTTGCCCGAGGTGGAGGCGATTCTGGGCATCGTTCCCAGCGGCGAAGGGGTAATCGACCCCAACACGGGCCAGGTGAAGTTCGCTAAGGCGGGTCCCAAGAAACAGTATCAGTTCAACTTCGACACTGGTCAGGTACCCCTGGTAACTGGGTCACCGCCGCTTCCAACGCTTGTGATTATCAATGCCACCTTCCTCGAAGACAGCATCGAGGAAGGAGACCAGAATTTCTTCCTGAGGGTCGGTCCCTGACCGTAGGTGCGACCCCAGGTCGACAGTTGTGGCGTGGGCTTTCGAGCTCGCGCCGTCTCTACTGTGGGGTGCTGTCAGATTTCGAGGCCTCGAAGACCGGCCGCAGATCAAGGCGCTGCTTCAGAGTTTCGTTGCCTGGTTCCTCCAGCATCGCGGCCAGTAGGGCAGCCGACTTGGTGGCGTGCGGGTCGGCGGCCCTATCGTCACCGGTGGCCCGCAGCGCCTCGGCCAGAAGGTAGTGAGCTCGGGCCCGGAGATCGGGCGTTACGAGATCCTCACCCGCTCGAAGGGCCCTTGCTAGCTCTTCCCGTCCCCGGTCCCCCTCGCCTGCAGCCAGGAGCGCCTCACCACAACGGATGGCACATTCAGCTGCCAGCACCTTCAAACCCAGGGCCCGCGCCTCATCAGCTGCTTCCTCCAGAACCTTGAAAGACCTTTTTGCGCCGCCGGTTTCGGTACCGACTTTGGCCAGGTTGAGCTTCGAAGTGAGTTCCCAGAGCGGATCTCCGCTGTCTGACGCCACGTCGAGAGCCTTCGAGTACTCCTGTTTTGCCGCTGTGAATTCACTCTGGAAAAAGTGTCTATCCCCTTCGAAATTGAGCGCCTGAGTCAATACCCAGGGATCGCCCCGTTCATTGGCCATAGCCAGAGCTTCCTCCAAAATCGGTGCTGCCGACTCTGCGCGTCCGATCAGATTGAGCACCTGGCCATTCCAGGCCAGTGCTTCCACGAACCAGAGCGATTCGTCGCCAAGTCGCCGAAAGCTCTCTACGGCCTGTTCGATCGAATCGAGCGCCGCCCCGTAACGGCCCTGGAAGGCGAACACTCTGCTCAGATAGCCGGATTCATCAGCGACGCCGCGCTCATCGCCGAGGTCCCTGTAGAGCTCGAGAGCTCGGAGAAAGTGATCCTGGGCCTCATCGAAACGACCCATAATGCCGTAGGTTTCGCCCAGATTGTGAAGCGTCGTGGTGAGGTACATCGGAGCATCGAGCCGCTCTCGAATCTCGAGCGCGCGCTGGTAATAGACGAGCGCGTCGTCGTAGTTCCCCTGCATGAAGTAAATCGCCCCGATGTTGTTCAACGAGGCGCTCTGGTTGAATTCGTCGTTTGTTTCCACTTGGATCCGAAGTGCCTGCCGGGTTAGGGTTAGCGCGTCGTCGTAATTGCCCAGTTGTCGCTCCAATTCCCCCAGGCCCGCCAAGGTTTCACCCAGTCCCTTCTCGTCACCAATTTCTCTTCGAAGCTCAATGACCAGCTGGTAACTGGTTCTTGCTCGATCCCATTCCCCTTTGAGCTGCTGGATGTAGGAGATCCCCGTCAGGCTGAGGGCCATGCCCCGTTTGTCTCCCAACTCGCGTTTGATCGCCAGAGACTGCTCGTAGTTTCGCAGCCCCTCATCGGGCTGGTTCAGATTCGTGTGGGCGAGGCCTATGGCCTGGAGGATATTGCCTTCCGCCTCTCTGTTCCCCGTCTGAACCGCCAGGGTCAGACCTCGATCGAGGGGCTCGAGAGCTGCCCGTGCGTCACCCTTCTCAGCCAACGCCCGACCGCTCCTCAGCAACGCGCTGAGGTTCTGCGGATCCATCTCGAGAACCCTCGAATAATGATTCTGTGCCCGGTCGAGGAGCCCTGCGCCTTCATACAAGAGACCTAGCTCAAAGTGCAGATCGGGATCATTGGGCCGGTAGCGAAGCAGATTCTCATACGCTTGGACGCCTGCCTCCAGGTCATTGGTGATCCGAGCATTCGCCGCCAGAATCTGATTGCGCTCCTGATCGAGCAGATCATCGCTCAACTCGACTGCTTTGCTGGAGTACCTTTCCGCCTCCTGACCATGACCGATGTTGAAGTTGACCTCTCCCAGCTTGGAATAGGCCAACGCGAAGTCAGGATCTTCGGCGACCGAAGCCTCGAACTGCTTGACGGCCTCCAGGTTCTTGCCTTCGCGTATCAGCCCCAGACCCAAGGTATAGAAGCGAAGCGCCACGACAGATTCCGAGGAAGGCTTGAAGGCCTGCGCCTCTAGAACGTCCATCTGTTCAGAGGTCAGAGCCAAGTTCTGCCGCACCAGCTCAGCAAGCCGTTCGACCATGTCCAGGACTTCGCCCTCGGTGGTGGCTTCTGTCTTGATAGGGACTCGGCGCTGGCTCTGGAGGTCCTCGAGGGTGGCATCGATTCGGATCCGCTCGCCGAGCTTGGCGAACTGACCCCACAACAAAGTATCTGCATTGCTGACCTCGGCGACGCGCTGACGCTCCGAGGCATCGAAGGTCGTGTTGCCAGCTACACCGAGATCACCGAGAACCTGATGGAGTCGATCCGACGAAACTGTCCTCAGATAGGCCGACTGCCCGACGTCCGTGAGCAGCATGTCGGCCAGACCGGTGCTGAGCCAAGCCAGCTCCTCCGCCCCCGAGGAATTGTGGAAGGGAAGGATCGCCAGTGAAGTGACTTCCTCCGGAGGAGGGGGCGTTTCGACGTCGCCTTCGGGACCTGCCCTCGAGCGCAGCATCCAGAACGCCAATACCAAGACCAGAACGAGTGCAGCACCTGCCGCAATGGTCGCATTGCGCCGGCGGGAAGCCTGCGCCCCCAAGGCGATGTGGCGCATCGCGACGGTCATGGACCGCGGCGTGCCACCGCGCCACATCTCCAGATCCTGGAGCAACTCACGGGCGGACTGGTAGCGGCGCTGAGGAGAGATCTCGAGGCATTTAGAGATGATGTCGGCAATGACACCCGGCACCTCGGGGTTCACTTCCCGCACCGGCTGAGCGCGTTTCTGGGTGCGCAGGTACATCGCGGCCATGGGGGAATCGGCTTTGTAGGGAACCTCACCGGTCAGGAGCTTGTATAAAACAATCCCCAGCGCAAAGAGATCGGATCGGGAATCCACATGCTCGCCCTTCACCTGCTCCGGCGACATGTAATCGGGTGAGCCGAGGAGCGATCCGGTCTGGGTCATGCCGGTGGCCTGAACCGAGCGGGCGATGCCGAAGTCCATGACAACGACCCGGCCCTGCTCGTCGATCATGATGTTCCGCGGCTTGAGGTCGCGATGGACGACGCCCACCTTGTGGGCCTCTTCCAGAGCCAGACAGACCTGCTCGAGAATCTCGACCGCCACCTCGGGAGATAGCGTTTCCTCTTCCTCCAGAACACTGCGAAGGTCGGAGCCCGCCACGTATTCCATCGAGATGAAATCGATGCCGTCGGCATGGCCGAGGTCATAGATGCGGACTACATTGCGATGGGTGATCTCGCGGGCGAGGATGATCTCCTGCTTGAAACGCTGCAGAACCTCGGTGTCCGTCGCCAGGCTGGGGCGGATCACCTTCAAGGCCACCAGACGGTCGAGCTCGACGTCTTTCGCCTTGTAGACGGCACCCATCCCACCCTCCCCGAGCTGGTCGATGATCTCGTAGCGCTCACCCAGCCGGCTGCCGATCTCGAGAAGATCGGTCGTTGCCACTTCACCGGCCCCGCTCTCGGACGGTCGTTTCCAACCGCTCCCCGCGTTGGCAACGATCGCGTCCTCATCCGACCTGGCTTCTTCGGCTCCGGCCCGCACCATCGTTGGTGCTTCAGACCAGAGCTCGGTGGGCAACCTGGTGTCGACCGACTCGAGGACGGTCTCGTCCTCGTTGAACAGGTGCCTGCTGCAGGAGGGACACCTTTCAGCCTCTGTGGGTACCAGCGCCTGGCAGTGGGGGCATTTCATAGTCAGCACCCCCTTCGAAGCTGATTTCGCCAGAATAGTGCCGCACGCCATTTTAGCACGCGGGTTGGAAAGCCCTTTGGCGCCAACGCATAGGAGCTGGGAGCTCGCCACCTCCATGGTCCAAGGCAACGCTGACCTATCGCGTCGAGTAGCCCCTTGTCATTTTGGCGATGAGTACATCCACGTTCCTAGAGGATAGGCGGCAGATGTTCCATCTACTGTACTGTCATGCAAAGTCTTTCCAATCGGCAGAAGTCGGACAGATTAGGGGTCTGAGCTAAGAGACACTTTCGGGTCTAAAGTCAGGCCCAGGAGAGTGTCCAATGCCAGCAAAGAAGAAGCTGTCGAGTGAAGCAGCCGTGCGGGAGATCCGGCGGAGGGCCGGCCGCCGATTTTCGGCCGAAGAGAAGATTCGGATCGTTCTCGAGGGTTTGCGCGGCGAGGTCAGCGTCGGCCGAGATTTGCACTCACCAGCGTTTCGTCACCGCGTCGCGGTCACGTCGAAGATCTGGTTAATGCAGGGATCGATTTCCAGGCAGCCGCAGTCGGGACCGGAAAA
>SBFI01000116.1 GCA_006227875.1 Acidobacteriota bacterium | reverse complement strand
GCCCGGGGTCGGGACCGGAGGGGGCTCACCGCAGCGGAGCCATCCTCCCGCGCAGCGGAGGGGAGCCCCCACAGGACCCGAGACCGGGCCACCATAGACCGTGAGTCAGGAGAATCTGGGGGTCCGGCCGGCGCGGAGGGCGACCGCTTCGAACGTCGTGATCGACCAATCAAATGTCGAAGATGACCCGGGCCCGCCAGCCGCCGGGCACCTCTTCGACCACGAGCTGGTGGTAGGTCACCGCTTTGAGGGCGATCTTGACCGGATGGCGATCGGGATCGAAGGGCTCTCCCGCCACGGCCGCCTCGAGCTCGAAACCCGCTTTCGACTCCTCGATCTCCACCTCGGCCCGGCTCAACAGCAGATCCTCGACCTCGAACAGATAGACGGCTTCGCTCAGCCACTCGACCAGGAGCCGCTCGAGATCTCCGGCCCTTACCTCGAGCCGCCGGCGCTTGATCGGCGCCACCTTCTCGAGCTCGGTGATGCAGTCGGTCAGCCCCCGCAACGCATCGACAAAGAGCTCATCGAGCGTTCGCGCCTCGATCTCCAAACCGGTGTCGGCCGTGTGCTCGATCAGTCTGTAGGTCATGTCGGCGAGGCCAGCTCTTCGGGGCGAATAGGTTGGGGCTGCCGATCGAAGACATCGCAAAAGCACTCGACGCAGGCTAGTGCCACGTGCTCGATCTCGGGAGCAGAACCGGTAAGGCTCTCGATAGACGCCATCTCTACCCTCGGCATGCCGCAGGGGACGATGCCGGAGAAATAGGAAAGATCGGTGGCGACATTGAGGGCAAATCCGTGGGTGGTGATCCAGCGGCTGATGTGGACACCCAGGGATGCAACCTTGCGCCCAGCGCACCAGACCCCGATCTCCGGCTGCTCGTGCCGGGCCTCGGCGGCGAGCCCAAAGACCGCCAGCGTGCGGACCAGGACCTCTTGCAGATCGTGCATGTATCGACGGATGTCCCGCCGGTCGGGATCGAGATTGATGATGGGATAGCCCACCAGCTGACCGGGTCCGTGGTAGGTAACCTGACCGCCGCGGTCGGACTCGGCGATGGTGACGCCGCGGGCTGCCAGCCACTCGCTGCCGGCCAGAATCTCGCCGCGGTCGGCGCTGCGCCCGAGGGTATAGGTATGGGGATGCTGCAACAGGATCAGCCGCTCATCGGCACGACCCTGCCGGAGCTGCTCGCGTGAGTCTATTTGGAGCTCGAGAGCGCTCTGGTAGGCGACCCGACCGAGATAGGTCCAGCGCAGAACACGTCGGGTCTGATCGCTGTCTACACCATGGGTAGCCAAACGCGCACCGTCGTTCCCCTGTTCGGGGCGCTGACCACCGAGATCCAACCTTTGGAGCGGCGGACGATGTCACGCACCGTCGACAGCCCCAAACCGGTACCCTGCCCCTCCCCCTTGGTGGTGAAAAAGGGCTCGAATATCTTGGATCTGGTCGCCTCGTCCATGCCGATCCCATAGTCGCGGATCTTGAGCAAGGCATACCAGCCCGGAGCCAGTCGCTCGGAAGGCGACTCCTCCAAATCGGCGACATCGATGCGATCAGTCGCCAGAATGATGCGCCCGCCACCGGGTAGCGCGTCCTTGGCATTGAGCACCAGGTTGGTGACGACCCGCTCGATCGGATCGCGGTCGATTCTGACCGGCAGTGCTCGATCGCTGCATTCGGTAACCAGGGTGATCGCTCCACCCAGCAGACCCTCCAAGGAGCCTTGCATCTCGCGGAGCATCTGGTTGATGTCGAGAACCTCGGCCTCGAGGCCGTCCTCTCTGCCGACGCCCAGGAGATCCTCGGCCAGCGCCTTGGCGCGGATGGTCGACTTGCGGGCTTCCACCACATGTTGCCTCCTGCGGTCACCCTCCTCCAGCTCGAGCAGCAACATGTCGTTGTAACCGAGAATGGTCGTCAACAAATTGTTGAAGTCGTGCACCACGCCCCCGGCCATCCGCCCCATCGTCGCCAGACGGTTCTCCTGCTGCTCCGCCTCGGCCTTTGAGGTCTTGCGACCGTCTCCAAGGATGACGATGATGCAAGAGGTCTCACCCGACGCCGGCTGAGGAACCGCCATTGCCCGCAACTCGAAGAGGTGGTCCCGGCCATCTCCACACGAGACCACGACCTTGGCCCGCAGATCGTGTCCCGGCCGGAGCTCCTCGAGTGAGAGGAGTCGAACCTGATCGGGCGTGGCAACAAACGGTCGCGCCTGGAGCGGCGCCTCGGTGATCAAGTGTCCCAGTAGATCCTCGGCTTCGAGCTCCAGAACTCGCTCCGTGGCCTTGTTGCAGCCCTGGATTCTGCCCATCGGATCCACAAACAGGGCCACCTCTTCGATCAGGTCGACGAGAGTAGTGAGCTCCGCCTGGGTGCGGTGCAGCTCATCGCGGATTCCCTCGGTCGTGGTCAGATCGCTGAGCGCACCCTCTACCTGATCGGCCTGGCCATCCAGGCCCTCGGCGGTCCAGATGCGCATCTGCACCCAAACCGGATTGCCGTCGGCCCGTCGCAGACAGACGCGGTTGTCGGCCAGCACCGTCAGACCGAGGAGCCAGTCCAGCTGTCGATGATTTGTCTGATCGGAATAGTAGAGACTCAGCCCGCCCTCTCTCAGCGCCTGCTCGGTGTTTTCGTAGCCGAGGGTCTGGGCGAACGTCGTATTGCAGTCCAGCAGATCACCCTCGGCCGAAAGACGGAAGGTGCCCACCGGTGATTGGGCAAAGAACCGTCTGGAGAGTCGGGTCGCCCTTCCCAGTGCCTGATCGGCCTTCTCCCTCTCGAGGCTGTAGTGCATCGAGCGCAGCAGCAGCTCGGGATCGAGCGAGGTCTTGAAGAGATAGTCACGGGCGCCTTCGAGTAGTCCCCTGGCCGTCAGCTCCTCCTGATCCGGGCTGGTGAGGAGCACCGTGGGCAACCTGTTCTCGTGTGCCTGAGTGGTCTTGAGCCACCGTAGAAGGGCCGCTTCGCCGAGATCCACATCGAACAGGCAGAGGTGAAAGGGACCCAGATCGAGTTCGTTGATCGCTTCGGAGACCGAGCGCGCCTGGGTCATTTCGACCTTCTTGCGCCCCGCCAGGGGCCGCATCATCTTCTCGAGGAAGGCCACCGCCGTCCGATTTGGCGACACGGCCAGGACCGCAAATGGTCCCGGCTGATCTTTCAACCAGAGGGTTTCGAGCGACAACCTGTTTGTGTCCACGACCTGTCTCCGACCCGGGCCAAGCGGCCAAAGGCTGTCGGCCCGCCTGACAAAGCGAATTCCACCCTCCTCCAACCGCCCCCCAAACGGTTACCTGAGGACTGGAGTCCGACCTACCTAGCTATCAGTATATCGCGATATGACAATAAATTACAGAGTTTTCTTGCCGGCCGATCTGATCCTCGACTATTGGAAAGAATCCAGCTCGCTCCAGGTCTCTTCCGCCAGGATCTGCTTGATGTGATTCATAAACGCGTCGGCGTCGGCCCCGTCCACCAGCCGGTGGTCGAAGGTTATGGCGAAGTAGGACATCGTCTTGATGGCGATCGTGTCGTTGCCCTCGTCGTCGGTCTCGACCACCGGCCGCTTCTCGATCGTGCCGATCCCCAGGATGCCCACTTGCGGTTGATTGATCACCGGGGTCCCGTAGAGCGATCCAAAGACGCCGGGGTTGGTGACCGTAAAGGTACCGCCCAGCACCTCGTCGGGGCTGAGCTTCTTGCCCCGTGCGCGGTCGGCTAGATCATTGGCGCTCTTGGCGAGACCGACGAGGTTCAGCCGATCGGCATGTCGGATCACCGGTACCAGCAGTCCCCAGTCGAGGGCTACGGCCATGCCGATGTTGATGTCCTTCTTGAAGACGATGTTGGTGCCGTCGATGGAGGCGTTCAGCTTGGGATGGGCCACCAGGGCATTGGCCACCGCAGTGAAAATGAAGGGCATATAGGTGAGCTTTGTGCCGTGGGTCTCGAGAAAGCCCTCTTTCGCCCGCTTGCGCACCCTGGCCACCCGTGACAGGTCGACGTGAGAGACACTGGTGACATGCGCCGAGGTCGCTTTCGAATAGACCATGTGCGCCGCCGTCAGCCGCCTGATGTTGGACATCGGCTCGATCTCCACATTCTCGCCCTCGAGATAGGGTGCAATTTGGAACTCTCCGGGCTCACGCCGTAGATCGGTGACCACCTGTGGCTGGGTAGCGGGGGGAGCGGCACCGGCTGGCGTCTCCGTCTTTTCGAGACCCGAGTCCGCCTTTTCGAGATAGGCGACCAGGTCCCTCTTGGTGACCCGTCCATGGATGCCGGAGCCCTCCACCACACCCAGATCGACGCCTTCCGCGGCAGCCATCTTTCGCACCACCGGGCTGGAGAACTTGCGCACCCGTTCGACCAGCTCGACTTCGGCGCTCGGTGAATCGCCGCCGGCCGGTGGAGGCGTCGGTTGCGAGGCGGGCTCCGCGATCTCGACCTCGACCTTTTCCACTATCGGTCTTTCCGCCACCCCGGTGCCGACGGGATGTTCACCGGGCGCGCCGATCGAGGCGACCACCTCGTTCACCGACACCGTGGCTCCCTCGTCGTGCTTGATCTCCAACAGGACTCCCGCGGTCGGACTCGGGATCTCTGCGTCCACCTTGTCGGTCGAGACCTCGAACAGGGGCTGGTCCTTCTCCACCTCGTCCCCCACCCCAGCCAGCCACTTGGTGATGGTGGCTTCGGTGACGGACTCACCCATCTCCGGCATGATGACATCGGTGGCCATAGCAATCTCCGTAAGAGGTCTTCCTCAGAAGTGGATAGCGTGTCCGACCGCCGCGTGGGCCGCTTCGGCCACCGCTTCGGAAAGCGTCGGGTGAGCATGCATCGTTCTGAACAGCTCCTCGGTTGTCGATTCCAGCTGCAACGCCACACAGGCCTCGGCCACCAACTCGGTGGCGTGAGCGCCGATGATGTGGACGCCGAGGACTTGGTCCCACCGGGTCTCTCGCACCACTTTGACAAAGCCCTCCGGTTTACCTTCGATCGACGCCTTGCCCAGAGCCGTGAAGGGGAACTTTCCGATCTCCACCTCGTACCCCCGCTCGCGAGCCTGTGCTTCGGTCAGCCCGACGCTGCCCACCTCGGGGTAGCAATAGGTCACACCCGGAACGTGATCGTAATCGAGCGGCCGCGCCGGCTCCCCCGCCATGTGCTCCACCGCCAGTATGCCCTCGGCCGAGGCGACATGTGCCAGCCAGGGGGTCTGGACGACGTCGCCGATGGCATAGATGTGGGGCACCGCGGTCTGCATGTACTCGTTGACCTCCACATAGCCGCGGTCGAGCCCGATACCCAGCCCCTCCAATCCGAGCCCGTCGGTTACCGGCGCCCGCCCGACAGCGACCAGCAGCATTTCCGCGTCCAGTGATCCCGTCGACCCCTCGGTGTCGAGATGAAGCCGGAGCCCGGTCTGATATCGGTCGACCGACGTGAGCTGGGTGTTGGTAAAGGACCTGATTCCCCGCTTGCGAAAGACCCTTCCCAGCTCCTTGGAGATCTCCTCGTCCTCGAGTGGCAGCAGACGCGGCAGCATCTCCACTAGCGTCACCTCGGAGCCAAACGAGGTGAAGATCGAGGCAAACTCCGCACCCACTGCACCGGCGCCAAGAATGACCAGCGAGCCCGGAACCGACTTCAGCTGCAGAATGTGATCGGAGTTGAGGATCCTCTCACCGTCGCTGGGAGCGATACCCAGCTCGCGGGGCACCGAACCGGTGGCCACGAGGATGTGCCGAGCCTTGAATCTCTGGGACTCCTGATAGCTCGTGACCTCGACCTCGTGCGGACCAACCAGACGGCCGCGGCCAAAGATGGGCTCGATCTTGTTCTTCTTGAACAGGTAGGCAACGCCTTTGGCGCTCTTGTCCACCACCCGCTCTTTGTAGGCCTGGGTCTGCACCATATCGAGAGTGGCCACACCGACTTTGACGCCGAAATCCTCCGATTTCTGGGTCTGATCGAGCAGGCTCGCGGTGTGGAGGAGAGCCTTGGTGGGAATGCAACCCCGGTGCAGACAGGTGCCGCCCAGCTTTGGGTCCTTCTCCACCACGGCCACGCTCAGACCCAGCTGCGCGGCTCGAATCGCGGCCACGTAGCCGCCCGGACCGCTACCGATGACAATCAGATCTCGCTCGTCGGACATAGGGATCCTCACACCGGCCAGTGCCCTGCGGAAGGCTTGCCAAAGAGGGGATTCTACCCCCGGCAGTAATCCGGTAGCCGGCAAGAACACTTACCATAGAGGCGGTAACACCCATGTTGAACGCCAGATCCAAGCCAGAGCCCACGGGGAGCTCCGGTCCTTCGGTTGCCGAATCGTCACCAAAGCTGGCGGCGATGACGCTGACCGGTGGCGGCGCTCGCGGCTCCTATCAAGTGGGCTTTTTGCACTGTCTGGCCCGCAATATACCCGAGGAACGGCTGAATTTCCCATTGCTCACCGGGGTTTCGGCCGGTGCCATCAACACCGCCTTTCTGGCTGCACGCCAGGGCAGTTTTGCCGCCGCCGTCGAGGATCTCGTACGGCTCTGGTCGGGCCTCACCTTCGACAAGGTCTTCAGGGTCGATGCCGCCTGCCTCGCACGCAATGTCCTGCGCTGGGGTTTGCGCCTGCTCTCCGGGGGTGCCCGCGGCGCCCCCACTGTCCGCGGTCTTCTGGATACCTCTCCACTCCGCCGGCTGTTGATCGAGATCCTCAAACCCGCAGATGGTGTGATCGAGGAGATCGACGCCAATCTGAGCCTGCTGATGTTCCAGCCCGATTATCTGCAGCAACTGATCGAGATCGGCGAGCAGGACGCCGAGAGCTGCCTAGAAGAGATCCGAGAACTGTTCGAGCAATAGAAAGGCCCTGGCGGTGTGCCAGGGCCTGAATCCAAAGCAGAATTGGAGCCGCTAGGCGACGGTCACCTCGTCACAGAGAAAGACATCCTGGATGGCGTTGAGCAGCTCGACCCCCTCGGCCATCGGCCGCTGAAAGGCCTTGCGGCCCGAGATCA
>SBFI01000037.1 GCA_006227875.1 Acidobacteriota bacterium | reverse complement strand
TCGCGGAGGACTACGAGGTCATCTATTTCGAAAAGGAACCCAGCTCGACGGATCGTCTGCTGGCCCGGTTTCTCGGCTGGCTGGCGACCAGGATGGGTCTGCAACTCGATCTGAGCCGGAACAGTCTGCCGCTGGTGACACTGCTGGAGCCCCTGGCGGGACCCGCCGACGGTCTCCAATTCACCGACGACCCCAAGGGTCTCTTCGCCTACTGTTTTTGTGAGCCGAACTAGCTGGCGGAAGTCCACAAAGTCCGCGCCTCTTCTCGGGGGGCTGACTCTCGGCTCGCTTCGGGTCCTGTCCAAGCTGCCCTTGCGATCGCTGCAGAGGGTTGGCCGTGCGGTGGGGTATCTCTCGTGGCGGGTGCGGAGCAACTGGTATGTGGTCTCGGACGTCAACATCTCCTTGTGCCTGCCGGAGCTGTCCGCCACCGAGCGTGTGAGACTGAACCGTGCCGGCCAGGTCAATACCTTCCAGACGCTGATGGAGATGGCCGGGATGTTCCACTGGCCGGCGGAGCGGCTGGCGGAGCTGGAGTCCGGTGACGAAGACCCGGAGATCCTCGATCGGGCGATCGAGGTGGGTAGGGGAGTGATCCTCCTGGGGCCGCATATCGGGAATTGGGAGCTCACCAGCCATGTCCTGGCGGCTCGCTACCGGTTTGCAGCGATGTACCGGCCGCCGCGGATCAGAGAAGTCGATGACGCCCTGCGCAAAAACCGGCAGCGTATCGGCGCCGAGTTGGTACCGGCCACGGCAACCGGTCTGAGGAGGATCAGCCGGATTCTGCAAGAGGGTGGTCTGGTGGGGATTCTCCCCGATCAGGAGCCGGGCAAGGGCAACGGGGTCTTTGCTCCCTTGTTCGGGGTACCGGCGCTGACCATGACTCTCGTCGGCGACCTGGTCCGACGTTACGGGTCGGCCGTGATCTTTGGTTGGATGGAGCGCATCGACAGGGGCAAATTCCGCGGCCACCTCCTGCCCGCTCCCGAGGGGCTCGATGCGGAGAACAAAGTGGAGGCGGCGACGCAGCTCAATCTCGGGGTCGAGACTCTGGTCCGATCTTGCCCGAGTCAGTACCTGTGGAGCTACAAGCGATTCAGGTCCCGCCCGGCGGAGGAGGCGGCCGAGCTGCGGAGAAGATTTGGCCTCGAGTCCTCTGACAAGGTGCCTTATAGACGACTCGACTCTCTGAGGAATCTGGAGTCACCGGTTTGAAGGTCCGAGCCCAGCTGGTCCTCGCCTTTCTCCTGCTGGCGGTGCTCCCTCTCATGGGGATCGTCCTCTATACCTACTCCACCTCCCGTCGGGCGTTTCATCAGGCGGTCGAAGCGGAGTCCTGGATGCTGGCGCAGGAGATGAGTGACCGGCTCGACTCGGTCCGCAGTGACCTCAGCCAGCGATTGGAGGAGATCGGGCAGTTGCCGGTGCGGGCGCTCTCCTTTGGCGAGGGCGCCATCGGCGAGGCCGGGAGGGTCTATGCGGACCTCATGGCGCGGATGGGGGATGTGGGGGAGCTGGTGGATTTCTTCGAGTTCGATCCGGTACTGCCCGGCCGACCGGCCGACCCCGATGCGCCTGCCGAGATCGGCTCGAACGGAGGTCTGGAGCCGTTCATCATCTACCCCTCGGAGAGATTGGCCAAGGCTCTGGAGAAGCTCGAGCAGACCGGCCTCAGTTTGGAGGAGGCCGGGATTACCGAGGAATACCTGAAGGCGACGATGGGCGAAGCGATTCGTGACCGACGTCTCTTCGACGAGTCGGAGCTCGAGGCGCTCGACCTCCAGGAGGCGGAGATGAAACGCCTGCTGGGAACCGAGCTCACCAGCCCGGTCCGACGTGGCGACGAGGTCGTCGGCTATCTGAAGGCAAGAGTGCCGCCACACCAGATTCTGCGTCAGGTTTTGGCCCGCACGCCGCGGGACGAAGGTGAGATTCCCTACGCCCTCGATCCCGAGGGCGATCTGTACGTCAAGGACCCGAGTGACCGCACGCTGCTGGAGGAGATTGGGATCGCCGCCGAGGAGGACGAGCCCTCGCCGGACTGGATCGTGGTGGAGACACCGGATACCTCCTCGGGGCTGACCTTTGGCATCGCCCGTCCGGTCGAGGAGTCGTTGCGCGAGATCCGCCGCACAGCGGTGCGCAACTTCTCTTCGGGATTGGGGATGGTGGTGTTGGCTCTGGTAGGTGTGCTGTGGCTGTCCGGTCGTATGACCCGAAATCTGACGGTGTTGACCGAAGGGGCCGAGAGACTGGCCAAAGGAGATCTGCTGGCACGGGTCCCGGTTCGCACTCGTGACGAGTTCGGCCAGCTGGCGCAGACTCTCAACCGCATGGCACAGGAGCTCAGCGAGCACCAGGAGCGCCTCATCGAGGGCGAACGGTGGCGCAAGGAGCAGGAGATCCAACAACGGCTGTTGGAGGCCGAGCACGAGCGCAAGAGCCGCGAGCTCGAGGAGGCACGCGAGTTTCAGCTCTCGCTGCTACCCAAGGAGCTCCCCTCGCATCCCGATCTCGAGATAGGGGTATTCATGAGGACCGCCACCGAGGTCGGTGGCGACTACTACGACTTCTACCCCTCCAAGTCTGGTGGCGTTCTGACCACGGCCATCGGTGATGCGGCCGGTCACGGGGCCAAGGCCGGGATCATGGTGACCGTGGTCAAAGGTCTGTTCATGGCAGCGGCCGGGGAGGAAGAGCTGCCGTTGTTGCTGGGTGAGGCGACCCGGGCGATAAAACGGATGCATCTGGGCCGGATGAACATGGCGGTCGGTCTGGTGCGCGTCGACGGGGAGAATCTCACCGTCTCCGCGGCCGGTATGCCGCCGGTCCTGCTCTACCGGCAGGCCGATCGGGCCGTCGACGAGATCGCTCTGGAGGGGACACCGCTGGGCAGCCTGGCGGACGCCGTCTATCAGGAAGAGCGGAGGGTGCTCGAGCCCGGAGATACCCTGCTGCTGATGACCGACGGCTTCCCCGAGCTTCTCGACGGTGAGGGTGAGCCGTTGGGCTACGAGCGGGTGAGAGAGATCTTTGCCGAGTCGGGCGACGGATCGCCGGAGCAGATCATCGCCGCGCTGTCGAAGGCGGCCGCCGCCTGGAACAGCGGCGAGCCACCGGATGATGACATTACGTTTGTGGTCTTGAAGGTGAAGGAAGGGCGTAGGGGTTTAAGGGCGTAGGGGCTCCCCCTCCCATTCCGGATCTGGGTGGGTGGGGGCCCCTAAGCCCCTAAGCCCGCGCGGGGGGAGGGTGGGCTAAGCCCCTAAACCCTCTTGTCTATCTCTTCGTCAGATAGACATTCCCACTAAACGTCTCGATCGAAACCTCGGCGCTGGCGGAGCCGGTCGAGAACTCCAGCCACATGCCGGGGGCGTACTTGCTGGTGCGCTTGGCCTCTGGACCGAAGTCGTTCCGGATCTCACCGCTGAACGAAGAGACTTCGAAGGAGGCCGAGGTGTCGGCCGGAATGAGCAGGTTCACGTTGCCGCTGTGACACTCGAAATCCAAGCTGGCGCCGGGGCCGATGCTGCCCTCGACGGTGATGTTGCCCGAAACCGTCTCGAAATCCCCCCGGTCGATCTGCCCGGCCTCGACTTCGATCTTGCCACTGACGGTGGCGACATCGACCCGCTCGGCCACACCACCGAGCACGACGTTGCCGCTGACCGACTCGGCGGTGACCCGGGTCTGGGAGCCGGAGATTCTGATTCCACCGCTGACCGTCTCGACGTCCGCAGCGGAAGGGGAGCCGTCGACTTCCACGTTGCCGCTGACCGACTCGAGGTCGAGCTTGCCGGTCATGTTCGTTACATCGATGCTGGCGCTGACCGTCTCCACGTCGAGACGGCTATCCACAGGTGCCCAGATCTCGAGCGTGGACTCGTAGTCACGCCGTCCACGCCCACGCTGTCGCTCCGGGATATCGACTTCGATCTCGATGTGGGACCCCTCTCCCGAGGTGCTGAGACCTTCGGTGTCGTCGCCGAGAACTCCCGTCACCTTGACTTCGTTCTTGTCCCAACCGGTGACGGTCACCGAGCCGGAAAGATTCTCGATCTCGATCAACGCATCACTGTCGGCACGGATGGTGACATCGACGCTCTGGCCGGCATACAGGGTACCGGCTGTCATTAGCAGGGCCAGGGTGAGTGTGCTGAGGATCTTCATTGTCTTACTCCCTCCTAGTTCCAAAGACGAGTCAGACACGAATGACTCGCTTTACCAGATTCATCTCTTGTTGATAACGAGTGGCGAGCAGGAGGTGGAGCCGGCGGTTGCCGGGGTCCTCCTCCAGAGCCAGATGGAGCTGGCCGATTGCCTCGTCCAAAAGTCGCATGTTCTCCTCCACGACGACCAGGACTTCGGGATCCATCTCGTCGCGCCGACGCTCGAGCATCTCGAGCAGATCCTTGCGGGCATGGAGGACACCGTCTTGCGAGCGGGCGATATCAGCTTCGCTACCTGTCGTCTCCGCTACCAGCACGACCGGTTGGGTCTGGGACCGAGCCTGTTGTGCCTCGTTCG
Source organism: Acidobacteriota bacterium (assembly GCA_006227875.1). Classification (GTDB taxonomy): domain Bacteria; phylum Acidobacteriota; class Thermoanaerobaculia; order Multivoradales; family JAHEKO01; genus M0029. Next base: position 7,388 of record SBFI01000037.1, on the reverse strand, counting down.
CGCTCTGGCCGATCCACCACCTGGACAAGGGGACGGAGAAAACGGCCAGCGCCAACACCGCGGCGGCTAGATAGAGCCACCAGGGGCGGGAGGGTTCGGGGCGGGCCCTCTCCTGCTCGGCGGGCCATCTTGCAGAAGCAATCCGCATCTCGATCTCGGGCCAGAGGTCGCGCTCGGGGAAGATTTCGGTAGGCAGCTCTGCGGTCTGTTGCAGCAGCTCCTGGAGCTCCTTGAATTCCCGGCGACACGATAGACACCGGCCGAGATGCTCCTGCACCTCTTGGCTGACCTCCGATGCCAGCTCTCCGGCTAGGAGGTCGTCGAGGAGGTCGCGGATCCGATCACAGCTCATTTTGACAGCGCCTTTCGCAGCAGTCTTCGCGCCCGGTGGAGATGCGCTTTGGAGGTCCCTTCGGAGATGCCGGTCATCTGGGCGATCTCACCGTGGCGGTAGCCTTCGACGTCGAAGAGGACAAAGACGGTACGGGCCTGGGGGGGAAGCTCGGCGATGGCCCGCTCGAGATCGACCTTTCGGGTCGATCTGGGAGGGGTCGCCGCGCTCTCCAGGGCCGGACTGTCGGCGATCTCGACCTGTTGAGAGCTCCAACGACCGCGTGACCGCAGGTCGCCGAGCACGACATTGACCGCCAGCCGGTGGAGCCAGGTGGCAAAGGCGCTCTCAGCCCTGAATTGGGCGAGCTTCTCCCAGGCCCGTATAAAGGCCTCCTGGGTCAGATCCTCCGCCCGGTGGGGATCGGCCACCATGCGCAGGCAGAGCCCGTAAATGCGGCCCTGATGAGACCGATAGAGGGTCTCGAAGGCGCCCAGATCGCCTCCCTGTGCCCGCGAGACGAGGTCCGACTCGGTGCTCACGTGCCCGTCCAGCAAGAACACAGGAAAAAGCTCATCGAAACAGATAATCGCGCTCTCGGCTCTCACACTAACTTGGATGCCGAAGGTGCGAAAGGGGTTTAGCCCGGATCATCCAGCCCGGAGGGCAGCTGCGGGCTCGACAGCAGTGCCCCAAACTCGCGCCATCGCCGGTCGGGGTCGTCGGCGGTACCGCCCCGGGCCTCGATATGCTGTCTCACGAGCTCCTGGCCGAGGTTGTAGTTGATGACATAGCTCCGGTACTGATCGATAAAGCCGACCCGTTGCCTGGCCCGATCGGGGGGCATCATGGCGTACCGCGACAGCCATGCGGCCGCCTCCTCCGGGCCGATCTCACCATCCAGGTATCTTCGAGCGGCCTCGTTGCCGGCAAAGCCGAGCTTCTTGACAATCTCCTGGACCTGGGCGAACTCGGCCGCCCGGTCGGGGTCCAGTCCGGCGAGTGGGAAGAGGACCTGGCGCTCGAACTCCAGCCGCTCGTCACCGGGAAAAGCCACCTCGATGCCGAAGTTGGCGGTCCCCTCGGCGATCAGGGACCGGGGGCTGAAGAGCGGGTAGACCGAGAACTCGATCCAGCCCCGTTGCCGGAAGAGATCACGCTCGACGACGATGCTGTAGACATGGTGCCCCGGATAGCCCTCGTGGCAGGCCAGATCGAGTGCCCGATCGATATAGATGGGCAGATCCGTGTTGACCTGGATCAAGCTCCGGTAGCTGCCCTGATACCAGTTGTAGCCGCTCCAGCTCTTGTCGGTGACATATTCGACCGTAAAGCTCTCGTCGGCCGGCAGCTCGAGTCGGGAGAGCGTGCGCTCGCGACAGGTCGATGGCCGCGGTGAAGACGGCGTCGAGGCGGTCGGGCGGGATGATGAAATCCTTCTTGAATGCTGCATAGCGCTCGATGAGGGTTCCTTCCCCGGGCAGCAGCTCCTCGAGCCGCGACAGGATCTCTTCGAAGTGGGCCTCCTCATTACTCGGCGCCACGGCATCGTAGAGCGCGCGAGACTCCTCGTCGAAAGTCATCGATCCACCCGACAACAGGTCGACCCTGGCAATGAGCGATTCCAGGCTACGGGTGAGGTGAGCGTGGCGGAGCGCCTCCATCTCTTCCTCCCCCGGAGAAAGGGCGACCGTTTGGAGATCACCGAGGGTCCTTCGCGCCTGCTCGCCGATCTCGGGCAGCGAGATCGCCGCCTCCTCGGCCTCGGTCTTCCAGGCCTCGGGTCCGAAGTAGGCATCGACATAGTCCCGGTCGTGTTGGCCGACGGCCAGAACGAGCTTGACGTAGCTTTCGGCTAGCTGGTCCATGGTGATCTCGGGGTCTGCGGTCCTGGTGTCACAGCCGGCGGCAAGTACCACCAGCGCGAAAGCGAGTAGGGGTCGGGTGAAGCTCACCGCGTGATCCTGTGTCAGCCCTCGTCCGCTCCGCTGCCGAAATGGTCCGCCCGGGCCTGCTCCAGAGTCTCCTGCACCCGGCGCTCGGCGGCGGCAAGGGGTGACTCGCCGCTCTCGGCGGCCTCGCCGAGGACGGCGGTGACCAGCTCGCCGATACCGTCGATCTGCGCGAACAGCTCCTCACCCGGCTTGGCGCCCTGGCTGAGGAGACCAAAGGCCATGGCGCCACCGGAGTTGGTGATGAAATCGGGGACATAGAGGATGTCCCGCCGCGCCAGACGCTCGGCGTCGGCGGGCTCCTCGAGCTGGTTGTTTGCCGAACCGGCGACGATGCGGCAGGCCAGCTGTGGAATGGTCTCCGCGGTGAGCGTGGCCCCGACCGCACAGGGCGCATAGACATCGCAGGCGGTGGTGTAGACCTCGTCCGGGGCCACGGATTGCGCGCCCAGATTCTGGGCCAGGTCTTCGGCGCGAGCGGTGTCAATGTCGCTCAACAGCAGGGTAGCACCGGCGCGGGCCAAGAGCCCAGCCAGCTCACGACCGACGTTGCCGGTCCCCTGGATCAGGATCGTGCGCCCGGCGGGATCCGCGGACGAGAAGGTCTGGGCCAGCCCCGCCTGGATCGCCGCCAGCACGCCACGCGCGGTATAGGGACTGGGATCGATCTTCTCGTCGGTATCGGGGTCGAAGCCGTGGACAAAGTGAGTGGCCTCGGCAAGGAATCTCATGTCTTCGGTGGTCGTCCCCAGATCCTCACCGGTGTGAAAGCTGCCACCGAGGGTCTCAATCAGGGCGCCATAGCGGCCGAGAAGACCGCGTCTCTCCTCCCCTTCGAAGACCCGGGGAACCGCCAGCACGGCCTTGCCGCCGCCGGCGGCCATACCGATCCCCGCCCACTTGGCGGTCATACCCGCCGCCAGACGCATGGCGTCTCGCAGCCCCTCGGCCGGGCTGGCATAGACCTTCATTCGGGTGCCACCGGTACAGGGGCCCAGGGAGTCGTCGTGCAGGCAGATGAATATCCAGGTCTCGGTCGGGGAATCGTAGCGAGTAATCACTCCGGTCCCGTCCCAGCTGCGGATCAGGTCGGTCAGGTTATCTGTCATTGGCGAGGGCATCTTACCCCGGGATCGCCGGTAGAATGCGCGCAGGGTCCATATCTGTGACATCCAGCGGGTAGGACGGCTAGAGCTGTCCTTTGCCGAAGATCGTAGAAAGCATGGGGAATCACTGGCGTGGATAGGTACGATCGAGACAGGGAGCCGAGCCGGCGTCCGGACCGAATACGGTCGTGTCTGGCGCCGTTTCTCGGGCTCTTCGTGGTGGTCGGAATGGCCGGTGCTGCAGGCGATGCGGCTCCAAATCGTCTGATCCAAGAGACCAGCCCCTATCTCCGGCTCCATGCCCACAACCCGGTGGACTGGTATCCCTGGGGTGAAGAGGCCATCGCCAAGGCCCGGCGCGAGCAGAAACCGATCTTTCTCTCGGTGGGCTACTCGACCTGCTACTGGTGTCACGTCATGGAGCGCGAGGTCTTCTCAGACCCGGCCATCGCCGAGTTGATGAACCGCTGGTTCGTCAACATCAAGGTCGACCGAGAGGAGCGGCCGGAGATCGACGAGATCTATATGACCGCCACGCGGCTGCTGACCCGCAGCGGCGGCTGGCCCAACTCGGTGTTTCTCACCCCCGATCTCGATCCCTTCTATGCCGGCACCTACTTCCCACCGGAGGACAGAGGAGGTCGGCCCGGGTTCCCCCGAATCTTGGAGTCTCTCCATGAGGCCTGGACAACTCGACGCCCGGAGATCGAGGGGGTGGCGAGCCGGCTCGGCGCTGCGATCCGGGAGTCTCTCGGGGCCGAGCTGCAGACGACGGCCGATGTCGAGGCGGTTGCCTCGATCGAGGTGGCGGCTCGAACAGCGAATCAGCTCAAAGAAAGCTACGACTCTGTCAACGGCGGCTTTGGCAGCGCCCAGAAGTTTCCCTCACCCTCGAGTCTCTTCCTGCTCTGGGAGCTGGCAGGGCACGGCGACGCGGAAGCTCGCCGGATGGTCCTCGAGACCCTGCTCAAGATGGGGCGGGGCGCCATCTACGATCAGCTCGACGGTGGCTTCCACCGCTACACCCTGGACGCCGCCTGGCGGATCCCCCATTTCGAGAAGATGCTCTACGACAATGCCCATCTGGGTGAGCTGCTGGCGGTGACCGCCGCGGCGACCGGTAACCCAGCCCTCGAGCGACTGGCCCGGGGAACCTTCGACTGGGTGCTCGAGGAGATGACTCTGCCAAATGGGGCCTTCAAGTCGGCGATCGACGCCGAGACCGATGCCGTCGAAGGCGCCTTCTACATCTGGACCGAGGAGGAGCTGCGCCGCGCCCTGGGAGAAGAGGGGTTCGACCTGCTGGCACCGATCTACGGTTTCGATGGTGAGCCCAATTTCGAGGGGGACCACTACACCTGACCGCCTCTCTCGACGAACATGCCGCCAGACTGGGCGTGTCACGTCAAGACCTTCTCGCTCGATTGGAGCCCTATCTCGAGAGCTCGAGTCGCCTCCGGCGCCAGCGAAAATTTCCGTTCGTCGACGACAAGGTTCTGACCGATTGGAACGGGATGATGATTGCAGCCCTTGCCCGAGCCGGTGGGCTGCTGGGGGAGCCGCGCTATGTGACCGCTGCAGAGAAAGCCGCCGCGTTTGTTCTGACCTTGCGGGACGGCGAGGGTATCCAGCTCCACACCTGGCGTGACGGTAAGGGAAAGATCCGGGCCTATCTGGATGACTACGCCTATCTGATAAAGGGCTTGACCGCGCTGCACAAGGTGACCGGGAGCGGACGCTGGCTGGATGAGGCCGAGCGGCTGAGCGAGGAGCTCGAGAGCCGCCTGCGCGATCCGGCCGGCGGCTATTTCATGAGCGAAGGCGAGCCCGATCTGCTCGTGCAGGTGAAAGCGGCAACCGATGGGGCCATCCCCGCGGGTAATGGGGTGGCGATCCTGGGGCTTCTCGAGCTGGGCGCTATCACCGGCGAAGCGGTCTATCGGGAGCGGGCGACGGCCGCCCTCGAGAGCTTCTCGCCACAACTGGCGGCCTATCCGGGGGCGCTTGCCACCGTGGCCCTGGCGGTCTATCACTATCGTCGGCCGGGCTCACCACCGCCGGCGGGGGAGTCGGGCGCCGCGGAGGCCGTCGCCGCCACCGGCGGTCTCGAGGGCCTGGCGGAGAAGCTCGTCCGGGTATCGGCACGACCGGCGTCCGCGGTGCGGGAGGACGGCTGGCAACCCTTCGAGATCGGGCTCGAGATCCAGGAGGCGTGGCACATCAATGCCAACCCTGCCTCGCTCGAATACCTGATTCCGACCAGTTTGGAAGGCAAGCTGCGTGGGCTCTCCTACCCGCCGGGCGAGAGCTTCAAGTTCGCCTTTGCACCGGAAGAGCTGAGTGTCTACTCGGGATCGGTGACCCTGACGGGCGAGCTGGCCCCGGGCGAGCGGTCGCTGAGCCTCACCTACCAGGCCTGCGACGACCGCCGCTGCCTACCCCCGGTCACCAAACATGTGATCCTGCCCGCGCCTGAGCGGTAAACGTCACGGTTGGGTCAGTGACCAAACAGGACACTCCGCATGCGGCCGCCGACAACCGTCCGAGAGCTACCGGAAAGGGAGGAAAAAGCGGCCGGCCCCCAAGTGCCGGCCCCATCAACCCCCGATTTGACAGCAGTCAACAAGGAAGCACGGCCGCAAAAGCCAGCCAGCGGCCGTGATGAGACAGACTGATATCCACACCCGTCGATTTGCCCTCGCGCAGCAGGAGCGGCGGCCAGGTGCGGGTGATGGTGAGTTGTCTGGCGTCGCAGTCGAGCTCCTCGGCGAGGCGTTCGCAGGCGAAAAGGCGGACCGCGGTCGAGGCGTCGAGCTCCTCCGGGCAGACCTCGACGCCGTGGACGAGCTTTGGCTCTTCTCGCTTGCTGTCGAGCGGCAGGGCCACCGCGTGGAGCCAGTCGGTTGTCCTGGCGACGTCCACCAGATAGTCCCACCCCTCGTGGGCGATACGTCCGGTACAGCTCTCCGCGGCTACATCCTCCCAGTCTTCGACGACAAACGACGAATGGGCAAAGGGCAGGCTGGGGTTCCGTTTCCTCGCTGCCTTGTAGACACTCTCCTTGGCGGCCCAATGGCCCCAGAGGCTGACCCGCGAGTCGGTACTGGAGAGGATGCGATGACCTTCCAGCTTGGTGAAGACGCGTTGGAGAAAACGCGGGTGGAGCTGGTCGAGATGGGTCTCGTTGTCACCCAGGTCGACGACGTCGTTGCCAACCGGAGGGACCACTTTTCTTGTCACCGGACGACCAAGGGGGAGTGGCAGAGCGTTCATGATGCTTCTCAGGATCGCTAGGCTGCCACGGTTTTCGCTATTAGTGGAGTTTGTCGGCTACCAATTCGACGATGTCGCTGATCGTCTTAACCTTGTCGACATCGTCATCGTCGACCTCGATACCGAAGTCGTCCTCGACGGCGAGAACCAGATCCACCAGACGAGCCGAGTTGACCTTGAGGTCCCCGAGGATCGAAGTCGTTTCGGTCAGACTCTCCAGAGCGGCCCTGTCCTTGGCCAGGGGACTCACCAGTTCCGCAATTCGATCATGAATTTCGCTGCGATTCATCATCGGACTCATCTGTAGTTGTTGAAAATGGCGGCTCGACTGCCGTTTGGGGGGCCGGCAACCGAAGCTGCCGTGGGAGCCGAGCCACGAGTATTGTGCGCCTGTCCAGGGCTGATTTCACTAGTCGGAGGCGCCAAAATCGTTGGAGATTACGCCAATACCTCGTGAGGCAGGTTCTATAATGATTGCACCATGAAATCGGACGTGGCCAAGGGTCTTGCCAGGCATCAACGGCGCCTGGTGGCAGAGGCGGAGGCGCTGGGACTCGACCGTGAGCAGCTTCTGGAAGCTGGGGGGCTCACCGAGGCGGAACTGGCCGATCCGGATGCACGAATCCCCGTTGTCAAGCGATGGCGTCTGTGGGGCTACATCTCCAAGCAGGTGGAAGACCCCGATCTGGTTCTGCGATTCGGATCGACTCTTGGTGTTCGCCAATT
>SBFI01000154.1 GCA_006227875.1 Acidobacteriota bacterium | reverse complement strand
GATGAAGCGGGCAACGGCGAGCCAGAAGGGGTCCCGATGCAGCAGATGAGCCGCCTCGTGGGCCAGCAGTGTCTCCTGTTGCTCGGGGGAAAGGTTGCCGAGAGCACGCCGGGGCAGACAGATCTCGCGCCTGATCACCCCTTTAGCGATCGGGATCCGCAGACGGTGGGTGGTGGTGATGCGGATCGGCTGGGTGATGCCGTCGAGAAGCCTGGCCAGCATCTGGGGCAGTCGCCCGCTCGAGATCTCGGTGCGGTCGCGCAAGCGGTAGGCGAGCCGTAGATAGGAGAGACCGAGCAGGAGACAGAGGAGGGTGCCGAGACCCAACCAGATGCCGCCGACGGCCACGCCCCAGGCCACCGGCCATCCGGGCGGGGTGGTGGTGGGCGCGGTCGCAGGGGCGACGGTCGGTGTGGCTCCGACCGGTGTCTTGTCGGTCGCTGTAGCGTCTACCGGTGGCCCGACGACCGGCGTCGGTCGAAGGGTGGAGAGCTCGGTGTCGGAGATCTCCACCGCCGGCGCAACCAGCTCGGTCGCGGGCGTATCCAGGCCGAGGGCAAAAGAGCCGGTCAGGGGCGTGATCCCCAACCCGATCTGCAGACTGAGAAGAGCCAGCTTCCAGGCGGTCTCCTGTACCGTGAGGTGTCTGCGGCGAAGCCACCAGGTGGTCAGGCCGGCCATCAGGACCAGCAGCGAGCTGTGGAGGGCATAGGTCAGCATCCAGGCGACCAGCAGGTCGCCGAACGGGCGGAGGGTGTCGATCGATATCCACATCTCAGCGCTCCTCATTTTCTTCGTGTTGGCGGATCAGCTGTTTGAGCCGCTCGAGCTCGTCGGTGTCGATCTCCTGCTCGGTCACCAGATGGGCGACGAGAGCGGTGGCGTTGCCTTCGAACACTCGCTCGGTGAGCTCATCCACCATCGATCGTCGCACCTGCTCCTCGGAGACGGTCGGGTGGTAGACAAACTTGCGGCCCTCGCTGCGGTGGACCACCACCCCCTTCTTCTCCATCTTGACCAGCATGGTGGCAACGGTGGTGGGGGCGAGACCCCGCTCCTCCAGCAGCAGGGAGTGCACCTCGGCCACGGTCGCCTCACCCTGTTGCCAGAGGATGCGCATGATGGCCAGCTGGAGCTCTCCGAGGGAGTGACTGCGTTTCATCTCGTTATCCTTTTGACGTAATCGGGTGCCCAATGGTTGCAACTACGACCGCTATAGTACTACCGCGGTAGTTTAATGTCAACCAGGGGTTGCCGCAGTGGCCAGGGCCGGATCCCGAACGGCTTGGGGATCAACTTCCGGGGTCGGTGGCGGGCTCGGTCTCCCAGTTTTCGGGGAAGAGCACGGCTTGCAGGTAGTTCTCCATATCGAGGTACTTGCGAGCCGAGTCGCGGAGACGCTCCGGGGTGGTGCGCTCGACAAGAGATTCATAATCGAGGATCAGTCGCGGATCCCAATCGTTGGAGTAGTAAAACTTCAGCGACCCGAGCCAGAAGGAGTTCTCTTTGAGGTTGGTCTCACGTTGGCGGCGTTGGATCTCCTTCACCTTGTCGGCATAGCTCTCATTTAGCCCATTCTCACGGACAACGTCGAGCTCGAGAAAAAGTGTGGCGAGCATCTCGACCACGTTCTCTGGAGCACAGCCAAAGCCGATGGAGAAGCCAAAGCGCTCCCGGGGGCGGTCGGTGAGCTGGCCGCCGACAGCCACGCCATAGGTCGCACCCAGGTCCTCACGTAGCACCTCGCGCAACCGGATGCGAAGTGCCGCGGAGAGCGAGCCCATGTCATAGACGGCCTCCCGGCTCCACGCGGCCGGCCCCGCAAAGGAGAACTTGACCGAGCTCTTGGGCTCGAGTCCCTTTTTGACCTCCACCGCGACGAGTCCCTCCTTCTGCTGGGCACCGACATCGCGCCAGGTCTCTTCGCGGTCCGTCGCCGGCAGGCTTCCCAGGTAGGTTTCGACGAGCGGCTCGATGGTGTCGAGCTCGAAGGCACCGACAATGACGGCGGTGAGGTCGTCGAGGTCGGCAAAGCGGTCGCGAAACACCTCGAAGGCGAGATCCAGATCCAACTTGTCGATCATCTCGAGGGTCGGCGGCTGGCGCCGCGGATGGCCGTCGAACATGGCCAGGGTGACTTCGTCACTGAAAACCGCATCGGGTTGGGCCTGTCGATTCTGGAGGATTGCCCGCACCCGGGCCACAAAGGCCTCGAAGGTCTCGGTGTCCTTGCGTGGCGCCGTCGCACTGAGGTAGTAGAGCTGGAACATCGTCTCCAGATCTTTTGGTGAGCTGCTGGCGGTGATCCCCTCTTCCAGCTCATTGATATAGGCCTGGGCGCTGGCTAGCTTGCCGGCGAGCGCCTTGTCCAGCTCGATCTGGCTGAACTCGCCAAGACCGCCGTTGCCCACCAGAGTGTCGGCAAAGGAGGCCGAGACAAAGTCCTCGTCGGGCACCAGCGAATGACCACCGGGGCTAAAGGAGGACAACAGCACCTGGTCGTTCTTGAAATCGGTGGGCTTGAGGACAACACGGACGCCGTTGTCCAGACGCCACTCGGTGACACCGATCTCGGGGATCTCGGTGCGCTCTACGATCTTGCCCGGCTCGGGTATCTGAGCCAGAAGCGGGGCCTTCCGCACCTCGTCGACATAGGTATCGATCTCGCTCGCCTCCACACCCTTGAACACCGCGGCCAGCTGATCCTCGGTCGGCAGCGACACCGCCTCCTTCTCCGGACCGCTGGCCAGGATCACGCGGTTGGATTCGGAGATCCACTCCGCGGCGAGGTGGTTGAGCTCGGCCAGGCTGATGCCAGGCAGAAACTCTCGTGCCAATTCGAGCTCGACCTCGATTCCCGGCGAGGGCTCACCCTCGAAGAAGTGACGTAGATACTCGGAGGTGAACGACTGCGAGTCCCGTTTGTCCCGCTCCTCGAAGGCCCGCTCGTAGCTACGCAACAGATCGGCCTTCATCCGCTCGAGCTCGGTCTGGGTAAACCCGTGCCGGTCGACCCGCTCGACCTCGGTCAGCAGCGCTCCGAGACCACGCTCCATCTGCCCTTCCTCGACCCCGGCAAGCTGGACATAGACGTCCTTGCTGCGCACAAACCCCGCCGAGGTCGAGTAGCCGTATAGAAAGGGCGGATCTGCCTGCTGGCGCAACTCGTCGAGACGTGCGTTGACCATCCCGTGGTAGAGCTGCTCGACGATCTGCTTGCGGTAGGCCCCCCTGGTGCCCTCTGGCAGACGCTCGAGCTTGTAGTAGACACCGACGTTGGTGAGGGTGAGCTCGGGATCGGTGGTGATGGCAAACAGCGTCTCCTCGTGGTCCGGGACCGGGTAGATCTCGCGCGGTCGCGGCTCGTCCGGGCCCACGAGTCCCGCAAAGTGCTTCTTGATGAGTGCCTCGACGGCCTCCGGATCGAAATCACCGACGGCGATCACCGCCATCAGATCGGGCCGGTACCAGTCGCGATAGAAGCGTCGAACCGTGTCGTAGGAGGCCGTCTCGATGATCTCCGGGTCGCCGATGGTCAGCCGGTCGGCGTAGCGCGAGTCCTTGAACAGCACCGGAAACTGCTTGTCCCGTACTCGCGACTCGGCCCCCTGGTGCAGACGCCACTCCTCGATCACCACGCCCCGCTCCTTGTCGATCTCCTCCTCCTCGAAAGAGACACCGCGGGCCCAGTCCTCGAGGATCTGGAATCCCTGCTTCATCGTCTCTTCGTCGTCGGTGGGCACTCGGAGCATGTAAACGGTCTCATCGAAGCTGGTGTAGGCGTTTATATCCGGGCCGAAGCGCATGCCGATGCGCTCCAGATAGTCGATCAGCTCCTGCTTTTCAAAGTGGGTAGTGCCGTTGAAGGCCATGTGCTCGACAAAATGGGCCAGCCCCAGCTGATCGTCATCCTCCTGCATCGAGCCGGCGTTGACGGCGAGCCACAGGTCGGCTCTGTTCTCGGGCTTCTCGTTGGTGCGGATGAAGTAGGTGAGACCATTGTCGAGCCGACCGACGGTGATCTGTGGATCGAGAGGAAGCGCCTCGTCGAGCCTCAGATCCTCGGCGGGTGCGACCTCTGAAGGGGTCGATTGGTCGGTCTCGGCTGCCTGTGGTCCGGTGGCCCAAAGAACAGGGCCGGTGGTCAGAAGAAGAGCTACAAGAATGGTAATTACGGGGTTTCTTTTCATCGCTGGGGCCTATTCAGATTCTGGTGGACAGGGTTCGCGAGGGCCAACTATATCTTTACGTGCTAGCCTTCGAGCCCGGATTATTCATGACCGCGCGGCATTATGCCGTGGGGCTCATGAATAATGCAGGCTGAGCTCTGGCACGTTCCGTGTCTTGCCGAACAAGGATGAGTTGGATCTCCCGTCCGGTAAACCCGGTCGTTGCTGAGCCGTAAATAGACATAACCCGAAGGATTCCCGCGGCAAATGAAGCAGACAAGCAGAAGTGTGCTGTTGATGTTGGTGATGACCCCCGCGCTGGCAGCGTTTATCGCGGCCCAGGAGGAGCCACCCCCGGTCCCGGTCCGCTACACCGAAGCGCGCCAGGCGAGCCTCCGGCGGTCGATCGATCTGACCGGATCGGTGGAGTCACGGCGGTCGAGCATGGTGGCCTCGGAGGTCGAGGGTCTGGTGGAGAAGCTGGCGGCCCGCGAGGGCGATCGGGTCAAGAAAGGCGAGCCTCTGGTCGAGCTCAGGCAACAAAACATCGCCCTCAGACTCGAGGCGATGCAGGGTCAGCTCAAGGAGGCCGAGGCACGGCAGGAGCTGGCGCTGACCAGCCTCGATCGCTCCGAGGGCCTGTTCGAAGAGAGCATCATCAGCCAGCAGCAGCTCGACGACGCGGCCTCCGAGTATGAGGCCTGGCAGGGTCGGGTGGCCCAACTACAGGCCGATGTGGCAAGGCTCGAAGACGATCTGGATCGCACCGTTGTCCGCGCCCCCTATGCCGGTGTGGTGGTCAAGGAGCACGTGGCAGAGGGCGAGTGGTTGCGGGAAGGGGGAGAGGTGGTCGAGATGGTCGACTTTCGAGACCTGGAGGTCACCGTCGAGGCGCCCGAGAGCTACTTTGCCGGTCTGTCAACGGGCGACAAGGCGCAGGTCGAGATCCGCGCGATCCCCGGCTTCGAGGTGGAGGGTGAAATCCGCGCGGTGGTACCCCGGGCCGATGCGCGATCCCGGACCTTTCCGGTCAAGGTGGCCATACCCAACCCGGAGGGGCGGATCGGTGTCGGCATGTTGGCCCGGGTCAAACTACCGATCGGCGAGCCGCATGAGGCGGTCGTCGTCCCCAAAGACGCCGTCGTCAGCCTTGGCCCGGAGCGCATCGTCTTTCGCATCGGCGAGGGGGAAGTGCTCGAGAGGCTGAGCGTCGAGACAGGAACCTCGCAGGGAGTCTGGATCGCGGTGACGGGTGGCATCGAGGCCGGTGACAGGGTCGTCACCCGTGGCAACGAACGGGCCTTTCCCGGTATGACCGTCAACCCCGAGTTCTTGGAGTACGAGTTGCCATGAAGATAGTCGAAGGTGCCATCCGTTCGCCGGTGAAGACCGCCGTCGGGGCCATTCTGGTCGGCCTCTTCGGCACCATCGCGCTGCTGCGTATCCCGGTTCAGCTCACCCCCACGGTCGAGGAGCCGCAGATCACGGTCACCACCATCTGGCCGGGCGCCAGTCCGCACGAGATCGAACAGGAGATCGTCGACGAGCAAGAAGAACAGCTCAAGAGCCTCGAAGGGCTGGTGGAGATGGAGAGCACCAGCTCCGACAGCTTTGGCCAGATCAATCTCACCTTTTTGACCGGAACCGAGCTCGACAGCGCGCTGCTCAAGGTCTCCAACCACCTCGAGCAGGTACCCCGCTATCCGGAAGACGCGGAGAAGCCCTTTATCCAGGCCGTAGGTGCCAACGCCGGGGCCATGGCATGGTTCGTCCTGATCCGGGACGAGGGCGAGAAAGCCTTTGCCGGTGACATCACCACCCAGCTGACCTTTATGGAGGAGTTCGTCAAGCCCGAGTTCGAGCGGGTCTCTGGTGTCGGGCAGGTCAACGTCATTGCCGGCCGCGAGGAGGAGATGCACGTCATCGTCGACCCGGCCAAGCTGGCGGCCCGGCAGATCACCATTACCGAGTTCGTGTCCGCTATCGACCGGGAGAATCGCAACTACTCGGGTGGCGACTTCGACGAGGGCAAACGGCGGTACATCGTCCGCACGGTGGGGGAGTATGAATCCCCCGAGGACATCGAGGACGTCGTCGTCGCTGTTCGCAACGGGGTTCCGATCTATGTGCGGGATGTGGCCCGGGCCGAGATCGGTTACCAGAAACCATCCGCCAACGCCTACTTCCTGGGCGAGCAGATGATCGTCTTCAACACCATTCGCGAGACCGGGGCCAACATCTTGGAGGTGATGAAAGGGGTCAAAAGCGCTCTGCGCACCGTCAACCGCGAGCTGTTGGAGCCTCGTGGTCTGCGGGTCCTCCAGGTCTGGGATCGGACCGACTACATCTACAGCGCCATCGGGCTGGTGCGGCAGAGCCTGCTCTTGGGCGGCTTTCTGGCCATCATGGTGTTGCTGGTCTTTCTGCGCAGCCGCTCGAGCACCCTGGTGATCGCCATCGCCATCCCCATCAGCATCATCGGCACCTTTCTGATGATGAACTGGTTCGGCCGCACCTTGAATGTCATCAGCCTGGCCGGTATGGCCTTCGCCGTCGGCATGGTGGTCGACAACTCGATCGTCGTCTTGGAGAACATCTACCGCCATCGCCAGATGGGCAAATCCCGCTTCCAGGCGGCCTACGACGGGGCGACCGAGGTCTGGGGTGCGGTGCTGGCCAGCACCCTGACCACCATCGCGGTCTTCCTGCCTGTGCTCTTTGTCCAGGAGGAGGCCGGGCAGCTCTTCCGCGACATCGCCATCGCCATCAGCTGTGCC
>SBFI01000236.1 GCA_006227875.1 Acidobacteriota bacterium | reverse complement strand
TCCGAGTCCGACAACAGGATTCCCGCGAGGAAGGCGCCCAGGGCGAGCGACAGGTGGAGGTGCTCGGTAAGCAGCGCCAGGGTCAGGCAGAGCAGCAGCGAGCTCAGCAGGATCACCTCCCGCACCCGGGTGCGCACCAGCTCGTGGAGTAGCGGCGGCAACAGAAAGCGCCCGGCCACGAAGAGGGCCGCGATAGCGGCCGCCGCTACCAGCAGGCGCGCGGTGAACTCCGTCGCCGACGCCGCCACCGCTCCGGCCAGCACCGGCACGAGGACGATCATGGGCACGACCATGAAGTCCTGGAAGAGCAGAATCCCCAGCGACTGGCGTCCCTGCGGTGAGTGCAGCTCCCCGCGGTCAGAGTAGAGCTTGAGGATGACGGCGGTCGAGCTCAGGGCCACCACAAAGCCGAGAAAGAGCGCTTGTCCCGACGCCAGCCCCAGCCCCAGCGCCCCGCCGAGGCCAGCCGCGACCGTCAGCGTCACCTGCACCGAGCCGCCGATAAGAAACGGCCTCCGCAGCGCCTTGAGTCGCGCGGGCGAGAACTCCAGCCCGATCGAGAACAGCAGCAGCACCACCCCGATCTCGGCGAAGAGCTCGACCTGTCCGGCGTCGGGGACCCAAGCCAGCCCTGAGGGCCCGATCAGCACGCCGGTCAGGAGGTACCCGACCACGGGCGGCAGCCGCAGCCGGCGGCTGACCAGCAGGACGGCGATGGCCGCGGCCAGGATCACCGCCGTCTCGGCCAGAAAGGCTTCGAGGGTCATCGGCACGCACAAAGCTTACAGTGAACCGAGCGGAGCTCCAGCGGCACAGCTGGGTGGCTACGTTCGGAGAGGATAACCGCTGAAAGCATCTAAGCGGGAAGCGCCCCTCGAGATGAGGTCTCCCTGAAGGCCTCTGGTAGACCACTAGTTTGATAGGCGGGATGTGTAAGCGTTGCAAGACGTTGAGCTAACCCGTACTAATCGGCCGTTTGGCTTGACCATTTCAGCGCCGATGGTACTGCACTGGAGACGGTGTGGGAGAGTAGGTCGCCGCCGGGAAGTTTCTTCATAGACGGCCCTCGCAAACGTGGGGGCCGTTTTTTCTTGTAGGTCGTGAGATTCGAGCTAGATGCCCGAGAGAAGCTCTAAGGTGTATTCGATAACGGTGCCGATCTCGTAGATACCGGCCGGCACGAAGACGCCCACGCAATAGGACCCTTCGGGCACGAAAACCGAGATGGCCTCGGTCTCGTTGAGGATCCTAGATACTGTTGGCGCGCAGGGTGAGTGGTTGGGCGGCCAAAAGCGACCCCTATCCCTTGCGGCTCGACAGGCTCACCGGTTGCCCCGTTGCGGGTATCGAGCCGGGTGAGCTCGATCCTGGTCGTACCCTGGCTCACAACCACGAATTCGAAAACGTCACTGTCCTGGAGGTCCGTGATGGTGCCGGAGAAGGTCAACATCTCCCCCTCGTCGAACTCGACGGTGTCGGATTGACAGCCGAGAAGAAAGACCGGAGCGAGCACTAGCAGAGCCAGCGTGGTACGTGTGATTACCTTCATTGTCGACCTCGTCGTGTGGAGCTACGGCTGCAAGCCACAGGCCCGAGTGATGAAGATAGAACAGTCACCGGGCCCATTCAAGTGGAAAAGGAGCCAATTTCGGGGCAAAACGCCCCTTGTTTTGG
The DNA here is from genome assembly GCA_006227875.1 of Acidobacteriota bacterium. Lineage (GTDB taxonomy): Bacteria > Acidobacteriota > Thermoanaerobaculia > Multivoradales > JAHEKO01 > M0029. The sequence goes on along the minus strand of SBFI01000236.1, from coordinate 1,854 downwards.
GGCCACATTGCCAGCCACCGGTTCCACAGCGAGCCCCCAACGGCAGGAGTACAATGGCGGCGGAGTAGCCGCAAATGTGGCTTTTTGACGGCTCGAACAGGGGTATGCCGCAATTTTCCGGCAGCGCCCCCCACCGAAACGGATACCGCTCTTGACGGACCAAGGCCTGATCGTCAAGTGTCCGGGATGCGAAACCCGGTTGCGACTCAGCGGGCAGAATCTGCCGGCGCGGTTTCGCGCCCGCTGCACGTCGTGTGGCAAGGCCTTCGTTGTCAAGCAGAAGGACCAGCACGACGTCACCCTGCCGCTGACGGGCACACCTGGTCCCAACGCCACCACCATCCCCGGCCAGCAGACGAGCAGTGATCTGCCGCTCCCGGATGCGGGCGCTGGCCCGCAGCTGGCTGCGGCGACACCACCGCCGACCTCGCATCCGGGCGTCACCCAGACCGGGGCACCGGCTGCGCTAGGCAGCACCTTCTCCGCCGGTGAGCTGGTCTCCGATCGCTACAAGATTCTCAGATTCGTCGCCCAGGGCGGTATGGGAGAGGTCTACGAGGCCGAGGACCAGGCCCTGGGCGAGGTTCTGGCGCTCAAGACCATTCGGCCCAGTGTCGCTTCCGACGAGGTCGCAGTGGGTCTGTTCAAGCGCGAGATCCACGTCGCCCGCCAGGTGACCCACCGCAACGTCTGTCGCATCTATGATCTGGGGACCCACCGCTCGGACTCGCCCATAGCCTCGCTCTATCTGAACCACGAGATCCTCTTTGTCACCATGGAGCTCCTCCACGGGGCATCCCTGGCGCACCGGCTGGACGGTGCCGGGGCGATGACTACCAGGGAGGCCCTACCGCTGATCGAGCAGATGGCCTCCGCCCTCGACGCCGCCCATGCGGCCGGTGTGGTGCACAGGGATTTCAAGTCGGCCAACGTCGTCCTCGAGGCCATGGATACCGGCACCCGGGCGGTGGTCACCGACTTTGGGCTGGCGCGCGGCAGCCAGCAAACCGGGGGCGCCAGCGGCACGCTCACCGTGGCCAGCGCGGTCATGGGCTCCCCGGCCTACATGGCGCCGGAGCAGGTCGAAGGCGGTCAGATCACACCGGCGGCGGACATCTACGCCCTCGGTGTGGTGATCTACGAGATGACCGTCGGCCGGGTTCCCTTCGAGGGGGACAGCGCCCTGTCGACCGCTGTAAAGCGACTGACCGAGGACCCGCCGCCGCCAAGCCAGTTGGTGGAGGGCTTCGACCCCCACTGGGAAGAAGTGATCCTGCGCTGTTTGGAGCGTGATCCGGCCAAGCGCTATCAGCGCGCCAGCGATGTGGTCCGCGCGCTCAAAGGGAAAGATGAGGTCGCCGAGATCTCGCCTACCGTTGCTGCCAAGACCGAGTCGCCGGGCAAGCGGATGGCCAAGGTGGTGCTCGCTGGCGTTCTTCTGGGCCTGGCCGTTGTCGCCAACTGGTACATGTGGACCAAGCGGGCGCAGGAGCAGGAGGAATTCGGCTACCTCCAAGCCCCGGCGGTGGCACGACCGGCGGTGGCGGTCATGGAATTCAGGAACCTTACCGGCCAGGAGCAAGTAGACTGGCTCGCCAGTGGTCTGCCCGAGATGCTGAGCTCGGAGCTTTCAGCTGGGAGTGGTGTACGCATCATCCCCGGTGAGAACGTCGTCCGGGCCAAGCTCGAGCTGGGTCTCGAAGAGGGTGACGACTTCACAGACGAAACCCTCCAGGTACTGCGCCGCAATCTCGGCACGGACTACGTGGTGACCGGTGCCTATACCGCGGTTGCGGGTGATGGAGACGGGCAGCTGCGTCTCGACCTGCGCCTACAGGACACCCTGACCACCGA
>SBFI01000149.1 GCA_006227875.1 Acidobacteriota bacterium | reverse complement strand
GATCGCCGCCGCCGAAGCGATGGTGGAGACCATGGGGGGCATGGCGATCTGGGCCGAGCTCCAGAGCCTGCACTTTGTACACGATTGGTCGCCCTACTACCGCGTCGACACCTACCGTGAAGACGAGATCCTGGATCTCACCGGACCCCGCTCGTGGGTGGAGATGAGAAGCGAGGTCTATCACCGTTTGCGCGCCTACAGCCCCGAGCATCGCTACTGGAACATCGTCAACGGCGAGTTCGCCTACGCCCCCGACGAGCGATTCGAGGCCGCGATGAAGCGGGCGCCGTTCAGCATCTATCGAATCGCCAGGGGGATCGCTCTTGGCGACCCGTACTACGAGGTCACCTTTGCCGATGGCGACATCCCCGGCAGCCGCCAACTCGAGTTTCGCGGACCGGACGGCGCTCGCGGCGGCTTTATCATCCTGAACGCGCGCCATGAGCCGATCGTCTGGGCCACCAACGAGTATCGCTACACCTTTGGCCCCATGAAACAGTTTGGGAATCTACGGGTCCCCGACTGGGCGATCTACGACAACGGCGGCACGCGGTACGAGATGGTCTCCTTGACGGGGAGCAACGAGCCCCCCGATCCGGTGTTGTTTGTTCCTCCAGCCGAGCTGGGGGACTAGCGCGATCCCGGCTGGTTCCGCCCACCTGCCGGGGTAGTCGGTCTCCCCGTCCACCGGGGTATTGGCCGTCGCGGGTGAAGCGAGGGACAATCGAGCCAGCCCGATTCGGGGCGAACACCACAGGATCATTGTCGGGGGGAGGTCGTGTCGAGAAACGCAGTTCTTGTTCTCATTCTCTTCCTGCTGCCGGTGGGGGCTCTCGGACAGGCGGGAGTCGCCTTCGAGTTCAGCTTTTCGAACCCCGGCGCGCGCAGCATGGGACTTGGCGGTGCCTTCGTCGCCCTGGCCGACGATGCCACGGCGGCCTTTGCCAACCCCGCCGGGCTTGTGCAGCTCGCTCGGCCCGAGGTCTCGATCGATGTGCGCCGGTGGAGCTATTCGACTCCCTTCACCCACAGCGGCAGGTTCACCGGCGAGCCCACCGGCATCGGCCTCGATACCGAGGCCGGTATCGTCAGGAACTGCTCCGAAAAGGATCTCACCGGGCTGTCTTTTCTCTCCTTTGTCTACCCAAAGAAGAAGTGGTCGGTGGCGGTCTATCGTCACATATTGGCCAACTTCGAAACCTCCTCCGAGAGCCAGGGCATCTTCCTCGAAGGACCGGGCCCAGCCGACACCTTCCGTCTGTTCGACAGACAGGACCAAACCGATCTGGAGATCGTCACCTACGGTCTGTCGGGAGCGTTCCAGGTGGTCGAGAGCTTTAGCCTCGGTTTTGGGCTCACCTACTTCGACGGTCTCATCCAAGGCAGCCAGCGACAGTACCGCTGGGACGACGAGTCCCTGGAGAGCTATTTCGGGACCAACCATTTTCTGCCCGAGAGATTCGTCGGCGGCAACAGTTTTGTCGCCGACGACTCGGACATCGGCTTTGCTGCCGGATTCCTCTGGCACCTAGGCGCAAACTGGCATTTGGGCGGGTTCTTTCGCCAGGGAGCCGAGTTTCGACTCGACCTCGTGGCCAGAGGAAATCAAGCCAGCGAAGATCCGGACACTCCAGCCGGCTTCGAAGTCGAGGTCTCTACTCCGATCGCCACTCCTGACGCCTATGGTGCCGGCATCGCCTACCGGTCCACCGGTGGCCGGCTGACACTCAGCTTCGAGTGGGACCACATCGAGTACTCGGCGATCTTCGACAGCCTGGCCGAGGTCTCGGAGGGCGAGTTCATTGCCGACGGCAACGAGTACCGGCTCGGTGGCGAATACGCCTTTCTCGAGTCCCGCCCGCTCCTCGCCGTTCGAGCAGGAATCTGGAGAGACCCCAATCATCAGGTGCAGAGTGATCGAGACAACGTCATCATCCAGGCCCTGGTAGGGGAGGGAGAGGCCCAGCTCCACTACGCCGTCGGCTTTGGCGCGGCCTTCGAGCGTTTCCAAGTCGATCTCGGCATCGATCTCTCCGATCGGCAGGACATGCTCTCTGTCTCCGGCATCTACAGCTGGTGAAGCCGGCGACAGGAGACTCCCAGAGGCCACCGATCTTGATAGATATATGATGTATGCTATCATATACCCATGAAACGAACCACGATCTTCATCGACGAGTCACTCGAGCGTGACCTCCAGGTGCTGGCGGAGAGGCAAGGACGCTCCAAAGCCGCCGTGGTGCGCACAGCTCTCGAGCGTTTCGTGAGGCAGGAAAAGCAGCGAGCCGAGCTCGACTTGGGCTTTGTCGGTATCGGCCGCAGTGGGCGCTCGGACATTGCCGAGCGCACGAGGAGTACCTCTGGCAGAACCTCGGTGAAGACGAACCCGAGTCCGCGGACAAACCGAGCGAGATCGAGGCAACGACACCGAGCAAGACACGGTAGACATGCCTCTGCTCATGGACACCGGTGTGCTCTACGCCCTCGCTGATGCCGACGACGCCTGGCACGCCCCGGTTCTCGATTGTCTCGGCGCTTTGAAGGAGAACCTCCTGGTCCCGGTGACGGTAATACCGGAGGTGACCTACCTGCTCCGCTCCCGCTTGGGAAGAGATGCCGAGCTGAGCTTTGTGCAGTCGATCGTCGCCGGCGAGCTCGACATCGAACAGCTCACCCAACCAGACCTCTCACGCACAGTGGATCTCCTCACACGCTACGGCGACATCGGTTTTGTCGACGCAACTGTAGCCGCGATCGCCGAGCGACTCAGGCTGTCTGTGATTGCCACTACCGACCGCAGGCACTTCTCGCAGATCCAACCGTCGCACCGGGATTCCTTCGAGCTTCTACCCTGAGCAGACGTTGGGCCGGCAAGACAAGCGACCCATCCCCTTCGCCTAGCGCGGGGCGAGGCTTATGGTCTGGACGCGATTGATTTCCGGTAGGGCTGTCAGCTGGTCGACCACCTCGGGGGCCAACTCCGCGTCGAGTCGCAGCACCGCCATGGCCTCTTCGCCGCCTTCCTGCCGGGCGAGATGGATCTCGGCGATGTTGATCCCGGCATCACCCAGCAGCGTTCCCACCTTGCCCACCACACCGGGGACATCGCGGTTGCGCAGCACCAGCAGGTGACCCTTGAGCCGGAACTCGAGCCGGTAGCCGTCGAAATGGACCACCCGGGGGTCGGTGGCGGCGAACAGGGTACCGCCGACCTCGGTGGTGCCGCCCTCACCGGTCAGCCGCACTTCGATCAGCTGGGGGTACTCTCCCGGTTGGCGGTGGCTCGAGCGCGCCACCTCGATCCCCCGGCCCTCGGCCAGGTGCTCGGCGTTGACAAAGTTGACCGTCTCGCCCAGAAAGGGGGTCAGGGCGCCTTTGACCACGGCGACGGTGAGCGGTACCTCCATCTCCTCGTCGATCCCCCACAGGCCCACTTTGAGCTCCTGCAGGCTGCCGTCGAGCAGCGAGCTGGCCAGCTCGCCCAGCTGCTCGGCCAGGGCCACCAGACCCTCACCCAGCACTCCGGTGCTGATAAAGGGAAGATTGACCGCGGTGACGGCCAGCGACCCATCGAGCGCTGCCAGCACCATGTGAGCGGTCTCGGTGGCCACCCGCTCCTGCGCCTCGCGGGTCTGGGCGCCGATGTGGGGGGTGACCACGACCCGCGGATGATCCACCAACGGTGAATCGGTCGGCGGCTCCTGGGAAAAGACGTCCAGCGCGGCTCCCGCGAGCCGCTCCTCTTCGAGGGCTGCGAGGAGCGCCGCTTCGTCCACCACCCCACCGCGGGCGCAGTTGATCAGCAGCGCACCCGGCTTCATCTTGGCCAGTCGCTCCGCACCCAGCAGATTCCGCGTCTGCTCGGTGAGCGGGATGTGGAGGGTCACGACATCGGCCGCTGCCAGGAGCTCTTCGATCTCCATCAGCTCGATGTCGAGGCGCTTGGCCACCGCGGCATCCAGAAACGGGTCGAAAGCCACGACCTTCATGCCAAAGGCGCGCGCGCGGGCCGCTACCTGCTGACCGATCCGTCCGAGCCCCACGACACCGAGAGTCCGGCCGTCGAGCTCGACCCCCTGGAACTGCTTGCGCTTCCACTCGCCGGCACGCAGCGAGCGCTCGGCGGCGGGAACATTTCTGGCCAGTGCCAGAAGCAGCGCAAAGGTGTGCTCGACCGCCGACATGAGGTTGGCGGTGGGTGCGTTGACTACCAGGATCCCATGCTCGGTGGCCGCCGCCACATCCACGTTGTCGACCCCGACACCGGCCCGGCCGACGACCTTGAGACGCTTGCCCGCCTCGAGTAACGTGGCATCGACCGTGGTCATGCTGCGGACCACCAGGGCATCGAAGTCGGCGATCAGCTCGGCCAAACGGGGCCGCTCCTCATCGGTGAGCAGGTGCAGCTCCGCCCCCGCCTCCTCGAGAATCTCGAGACCGGCCGGGTGCAGGGGGTCGGCGATGAGGATCCGATACATTTCAGAAGCGCTCAACTAGACGACACGACCTCTTCGAAGGCTCTGAAGAGACCTTCCAGATCCCGCTCCCGCACTTCACCCATATGTCCGATGCGCAGCGTGGTCGGTTTCCAGTCGCCGTACCCACCGCCGATGGTGAAGCCCTTCTTGGCCAGCGACTGGACCAGATCGGGGGAAGCGGTTCCCGCGGGCGGCTGCAGACAACTGACGGTCGGTGAACGGGCGCCGTCCGCCGAGGCGTAGACAAACCCGTTGGCCTCGGCCCACCGGGCGGTGAGCTGTTGCAGCTCTCGATGCCGCTCCCACCGCACCTCCATCCCCTCCTCCGCGATGCGCTCGAGCTGCCGGTCGAGGGCGTAAAGGATCGACACGGCCGGCGTGGTGATGGTGCCCGCGGCGCGGTGTTTGTCGCGATAGCGGAGCAGATCGGTGTAGAAACCCCGGTTGTCCACCTTGGCCGCATGCTCGGCCGCACGCTCGGAGAGGGTAAAGACGGTCAGTCCGGGGGGTACCGCCAGCGCTTTTTGTGAGCTGGCCAGAACGACATCCAATCCCCACTCGTCCACTTCCACCGGCGCCCCGGCCAACGAGGAGACGGTGTCCACCAGCACCAGGGCGTCGCTCTCCTCGTGCACCACCGCGGCGATCTCCCGCAGCGGGTTGATGACCCCGGTCGAAGTTTCGTTGTGGGCCATGGTTACCGCCTCGTAGCGCTTGCGACGGAGCGCGCTCCGCACCAGCTCGGGATCGACCGCCTCGCCCCAGGGCACCGACACCCGATCGGCCTGACGACCGACCAGCTTGCTGATGGCATGCCAGCGTTCGGAGAAGGCGCCACAGACCAGGTTGAGAACATCGGTGCGAACGGTCGACCGGATGGCGCTCTCCATCACCAGGGTGGCGCTCGAGGTGGCGAGCATCACGTCGCCTTTGGTCCGCGTCACCTGCTGGAGGCGGGGTGTAAGCGAGTTGTAGAGCTCCTTGAAGACCGCCGAGCGGTGACCGATCACAGGGCCGGTCATCGCCCGCCTGACGTCCTCGGTCACATAAGTGGGACCGGGCAAGAAGAAGCGGATCTCTTCTTCGCTCATGAATTCATTCTCCCACTCTGAACGGCCTTGGTTTGCGCAGGCGGGCGACGAGCTCAGCCGTCGTCAGCTGCCGCCTCGACCCATCGCTGAGGGTGACGACCCAGCCGTCGCCATCGGGCTCGAGCCGCGGCAACTCCAACTCCCCCTCGACCAGAACCAGCCGGCAGCCCAGAAAGTGCTCGCGCAGGAGATCGTCGAGCACCGGCTCGCCACTGACCGGTTTGACGGCAACGGTCCTCCCCTCCCCCACCGCCACCGCTCGCAGCACCCCCAGCCCGGCCGCCTCCGCCAGCGGCTCGGGGGCAGTGGTGGCCTCGAGCAGCAACCACCCGAGGCGCAGACCCTCGGACTTTGCCGCCGTGATCAAGGTCTCGAACGACCCGACCCCGCGACTCACTCTCAGCAGATGGGGTCTCTTCACTTTCAGTCCGCCTCCGGATAGATGAGTATCCCCCGGCGCTCGGCCCGGAAGGCCTCTTCGTCGGCCCTCCAGCCGGTCACCCATTCGCCCGGGTGGTCGTCGGCTTCGAGCCGCAGTCGCAGGGCATCGTCACCCACCAGCAGGTCGATGGCAGGGCGGTCGGCGACAAACTCGTAGGCCTCGGTTCGCCAGGCGGCCGCCTCGGGTGCCAGCCGCCGGGCGGCGGCCAGCAGCTCGATTCCTGCACGATAGGGTCGGAACTCTTCCGCATCGGTCACCTGGACATACACCCCGCCACATGTCTTGCCGGCATGCTTCTGGTACTGGGGCCGGAAATAGGTCGGCACAAAGCGGACACCGGCCAGCTCGGCACCCGCCAGCGCACCGGCCAGGGCCTGCGATTCGATCTCCGGCGCACCGATAAGCTGAAAGGGTCGCGTCGTTCCCCGGCCTTCCGACAGCTGGGTGGCTTCGATGAGACAGCCACCCGGGTAGACCAGCGCCGCCTCGGCGGTCGGTAGGTTCGGTGAGGGGGCCATCCATGGCCGACCGGTGTCGGCCCACAGCATCTCCCGCCCCCAGCCATCCATCTTCCAGACGCGCGGTGTCTCCGCCCAGCCCCGGCGCCGGGCCTCGAGCAGAACCAGCTCGCCGAGGGTCAGCCCGTGGCGCACCGGCAGCTCGAAAGCACCGACAAAGGAGTCGAAGCCGGGCCGTGGCAGATTGCCCTCGATCCGGATCCCACCCAGGGGGTTGGGTCGATCCAGCACCCAGACCTCGCAGCCCGCGGTCAGAGCCGCCTCCGCCGTCCACATCGCGGTGGCGGCGTAGGTGTAGTAACGAGCACCCACGTCCTGCAGATCGATGACCAACAGATCGAGGTCGGCAAAGAGCTCGGGCTTCGGTCGCAGCGACTCCGGCGTGCCGCCGTAGAGCGAGACGACCGGCAACCCGGTCAGCGGATCGCGACCGGCGGCGGCGGCCACCATGTCCTGCTCGACACCATAGAAGCCGTGCTCGGGACTGACCAGCAGGCGGGGGATCTCGGCTCCGGCTTCGAGCAGGGCCAGGTGGATGGGGAGTAGATCGGCGCTGACGGCGGCGCTGTGGGCGAGCACACCATAGCGTCGACCGTGCAGACTTTTAGGGTCCTCCAGCAGAAGATCGAGGCCGGTGGCAATCATCCGGGACGCCGGTAGTCGCCGCTGCGGCCACCGCTCTTGCTGTCCAGATGCAGATCGGTGATCACGACTCCCCGCTCGAGCGACTTGACCATGTCGTAGAGAGCCAGCGCCGTTGCACTGCAAGCCACCATGGCCTCCATCTCGGCGCCGGTGCGGGCCGTTACGGTGACCCTGCTCTTGACCTCTACCCCGTCGGCAACCGGTGCCAGGTCGACCTCGACCTGATCGAGAGTCAAAGGGTGGGCCAACGGTATCCACTCTCCGGTCCGTTTGGCCGCCTGGATACCGGCCAACCGCGCCACCGCAAAGGCATCCCCCTTGGGCAGGTTCGACAGCCTCACCAGCGTCTCGGCGGAGAGCTGCACCCGGCAGGAGGCCTCCGCCACCCGGCGGGTGACGGGTTTCTCCGACACGTCCACCATGTGGGCTTCACCAAGACCGTCGAGATGGCTGAAGGGGTTTTTCGAGCTCATGAGGGGCGGAAATCGCTATGCTAGCATCCCGCCGATTTGTCCAACACCCGTGTCGCAATCGTCGTTCCCACTCTCGATGAGGAGGAGGCGCTGCGACGACTACTCCCCCAGATTCTCGGCGTCGCCGACGAGCTCGTGGTCAGCGACGGCGGCAGCCGGGACGGCACCGTGGAGGTCGCCCGCGAGCTGGGGGTGCCGGTCGTCTCGGGATCTCCCGGAAGAGGAACCCAACTCAACCGAGGGGCCAGGGAGACGACGGCCGAGGCGCTCGTGTTTCTACACGCCGACACCCTCTTGCCACCCGGCGCCATCGAAGCCGTGCGGGGTGCTGTGGACGCCGGCCGGGTGGGTGGCGGTTTTATGGTCCGCTTCGACGACCCGGGTCCGATCTACCGCTTTGGCACCCGGATGGTCGCTCTGCGGACCCGTCTCACCCGCTCTCCCCTGGGTGACCAGGCGCAGTTCGTCACCCGTGACGTCTTCGAGCAGCTGGGTGGTTTTCACGATTGGCCGATCCTCGAGGATCTCGATTTCATCCGTCGTCTCAAGCGTCTCGGTGAGCTCGAGATAATCCCCCACCAGGTCGTGACTTCCAGCCGCCGGTACGTGGAGGGTGGGGCCGTGAGGACGGTGATCCTCAACTGGCTGATCTGGGTGCTCTATTTCGCGGGTGTCTCACCCCGGCGTCTCAGCCGTCTTTACAAGTCTCACCGTTAGGAACGGCGGAGGACCTGGACGGTAAAGCCGTCGTGGTCGCCGGCGGGGAGGATCTGCCAGCTTCCCGGGCCGGTGATCATCCCGCTCAGAGGGGCGCTGATCTCGGTGGCGAAGTCGTGGGGTGAAAAGTCCTGGTTGTCGGCGAGGAATGCCTCTGCCACCCTCTCGTTCTCCTCCGGCTCCAGCGAGCAGGTGATGGCCACCAGCAGACTCCCGGGGCGCACCAATGGCGCCACGCCAGCGAGCAGCTTCCCGGCCTGTCGAGACAGACGCGCCAGCTCTTCGGGGCTCACCCGCCACTTGAGCTCGGGGTGTTTGCGCAGGGTCCCCGTCCCGGTGCACGGCAGATCGACCACGACCCGGTCGAAAGAGCAGCTGAATGGGGGTGAGGAGGCATCCGCCGCCACCAGCGGCAGCCGGCGACCCAACCGCACGATGTTGGCCCGCAGGGTTCCGAGCCGCGCCACCGAGAGCTCGTTGGCATAGACGGTGACCGCCGGCTGGGCGGCGAGGAGGGCAAAGCTCTTGCCACCCGGGGCCGCCGCCGCATCCAGGATCACTTCGCCGGCGGCCGGTGCCGGCAGCAAGGCCGAGACCTGGCTGGCTTCGTCCTGGAGATAGAAGTCGCCGCGGGCAAAAGCGTCGGTGTCGACCGGGTTGCCGCCTCGAGCCACGAGCCCCAGCGGTGAGAGTGACGAGGGCTCGGTCTCCACATCCTCGTTCGCCAGCGTCTCGGTGAGGCGCTCTCTTCCGCCCCGATCCTCGAAGGCCAGCAGATGAAGGGGCTTTGGCCGGTTGTTGGCTGCCACCAGCTCTCGGGTCCGGGCCTCACCGAATCGGTCGAGCCAGCGGGCCACCAAGAAATCGGGGTGACTCGACTCGATGGCCAGACGAGCCGTCGGATCTGTCTCGGTGATCGGCCAGGCCTCCAATCGTGGCTGCTTGGCGATTCGGCGAAGCACGGCATTGACAAACGACGCCCCTCCCTTGTGTGTGCGCCGATGGGCCTCTTCGACGGCCTCGTTGACCGCGGCGTGGGGGGGGATCCGATCCAGATACAGGAGTTGATAGACCGCGAGCCTCAAAGGCGCGTGGAGAGGCGGGTCGATCTCGCTCAACGGACGGATCGCCGCCGATCCGATCACTTGATCCAGCCGCCGCAGCCACCTCAGCGTGCCAAAGACCAGCTCGCGCAGCAGACGGCGATCCCGCTCGTCCAGGTCGGTCGATGCCTGATCCAGAAAGATGTCGGTCGGCGAGCGGCTCGCGAGAGCGCGATCGAGGACTCGCGCCGCCGCCGTCCGCACCGTCACTCGAAGCGCTCCCCCGGCTCGAGGTGCTCGCTGTTGTCGAGCTCGACGGCGGTGACCGGCTTGCGGCCCGGGCGCTGCAGTCGCTCGACCGCAAATGCCGTCCCTTCGCCACACCGGATGACCAGCCGATCCTGCTCGAGACAGAGCAGCTCACCGGGCTGCATCGTCGAGTCGGCGCCCGGGCCGACCGGCTCTCCCCAGAGAATCTTCACCGGCTGGCCCCGCAGATGGGAAAACACACCTGGCCAGGGCGTAAACGCCCGCAGGCGGTTGAAGATCTCAACCGCCGACAGAGACCAGTCGATCTCGCCGTCGCTCTTCTTCAACCGGGGAGCAAGCGACGCCTCTTCGTCGTTCTGGGCGCGGGGATCCAGCCCGCCCGCTTCCAGCCGGTCGAGGGTCTCGAGTACCAGCTCGGCCCCCTGTTGCGAGAGCCGCTCCGACAGCCGGCCACCGGTCTCCTGCGGTCCGATCTCGGTCTCCTCCTGGAGCAGAATCGGTCCGCTATCGAGTCCCTCCTCCATCTGCATGGTGGTGACCCCGGTCACGGTCTCACCGGCGGCGATCGCCGCCTGCACCGGGGCCGCACCGCGATATCGCGGCAACAGCGAGGCGTGCAGATTGATGCAGCCGCGAGCCGGGAGCTTCAGCAGCTCACTTGGAAAGATCTGGCCAAAGGCGACGACGATGGCCACCGCCGGCTCGAGCGCCGCCAGCGCGGAGATGAAGTCCGCATCCCGGACCCTATCCGGCTGTACCACCTCGAGGCCCTGATTTCGCGCCCACTCTGCCACCGGTGGATCCGACAGCCGTCGGCCCCGGCCCACCGGACGGGCCGGTTGGGTGACCACCCGAACGGGCTCGCGTCCCGCCCTACAGAGTGCTTCGAGAGTGGGGAGAGCGAACTCCGGCGTGCCGAAGAAGACCAGGGGTTTCAAGAGCCGGCGAACCTCCAGTCAGGCCAGGGCTAAGGCTCGGCTTCCTTGCGCGCTTCGTCGAGCTCGGTGAAGTAATCGGGTTTGACCAGCACCTCTCGCGGCTTCGAACCCTGCGGCGGCCCCAGCAGACCCTCCTGCTCCATGATGTCGATGAGACGGGCCGCACGCGAGAAACCGATGCGCAGCCGGCGCTGGAGAAAGCTGGCCGATGCCTGACCCTGAGCCACCACCAGACGGGCCGCCTCGTCGAACAACTCGTCATCGTCTCCACCGCCGCCGGCGCCGCCACGTTCCTCCTCCGGCGCCGCCAACACCATCGGATCGAGGTCGGGTCTACCCTGTTTCTTGAGCCAACGGACCAGACCCGCGGTCTCCTGCTCGCTGATAAAGGCCCCATGTAGCCGGCTGATGCGCGACGTCCCCGGCGGCATGAAGAGCATGTCTCCCTTGCCCAGCAGCTTCTCCGCCCCGACCTGATCGAGGATGGTGCGCGAGTCGTGCCGGCTGGCGGTGGCGTAGGAGATACGACAAGGGAAATTCGCCTTGATCGTCCCGGTGAGCACATCCACCGACGGCCGCTGGGTGGCGATGATCAGATGGAGTCCCACCGCGCGGGCCATCTGCGCGATACGGGCGATCGAGGTCTCCACCTCGGCTGCCGCCACCAGCATGAGGTCGGCCAGCTCGTCGATCACGATCACGTAGTAGGGCAGCGGCTTGAGATCGGCGGTGTCGAGATCCATGTCGGTTTCCGACAGCGCCAGCCGCTTTTGCACCTCGGGATCCAAAATCGCCCGGTTGTAGAACTCGATCGACCGCACGTGCACCTCGGCCAGCAGCCGGTAGCGCCGCTCCATCTCCCCTACCGCCCAGCGCAGCGCATTGGCCGCCTTCTTGGGCTCGACGACCACTTCGGCCTTGAGGTGGGGAATGTCCTTGTAGACGCCGAGCTCGATCCTCTTGGGATCGATAAAGATGAATTGGACCTGATCGCGGGTCGCCTTGTAGAGGATCGAAGTGATCATGCTCTGCAGACCGACGCTCTTGCCCGAGCCGGTGGCCCCGCCCACCAACAGATGAGGCATCGTCGCCAGGTCGGCGAAATAGGGCTCGCCGTGAATCGTGGTGCCCAGGGCGACAGTCAACGGTGAAGGCGATTTGCGGAAGGCATCCTTGTCCAGCAGATATCCCAGGTGGATGAGGGCACGATCCGTGTTGGGCACCTCGATACCCAGGGTGGACCGCCCCGGCAGGCGCTCGATACGGACCGCCTCGGCCTTGAGGGCCAGCGCCAGGTCGTCCTGGAGGCTGACGATCTGACTGACTTTGACACCCGGTGCCGGTTGGAACTCGAAGACGGTGATGATCGGACCCGGGCTGATTCCCGCCACCGTCCCCTCGACCCCGAACTCGAGACACCGCTGGCGGATCAACTCGCCCAGTCGCACCAACTCGTTCTCGCGCACCGAAGTCTCGATCGCGTCCAGCTGGAGCAGGTTGAGCGGTGGAAGCTCGGCCGAATCCTTCTTGGGCTTGGGAAAGGGAATCTGTTTCTGCGGGCGTTCCGCGGCGCGCTCGGGCTCGACGGCCTCCGCCGGGGCGGCCGGCTTGATGGTGGGCCGCACCTTGCGAACATGAAAGCCGGCCTCACCCGACTTCTCCGTCACCCGCAGCGGCAGGTCCGCCTCCGCGTCGCTCTCACCGGCCTCGCCGGCCTCGGCCTTGCGGCGAGCCTCCTTGAGCTCCGCCGCCCGTTCGAGGTGTTTGCTGACCACCCGCCGTCTCGACTTGTCCCTGCTCCGGCGCTCGCGATACCGCTCCCAGGCGAAGATCGCCTGCTGGAATCGAGCCCTGAGCTTCTTGGCCCAGGCCGCCACCAGATCACCGAGCGTCGACTGGATCAGCAGCGCCACGCCGACAATCACCGCCGCAATGAAGATCAGCAGACTGCCGGTAAAGGAGAGATAGCGCTCGAGGGTGTCCGCCAGCAGGTGCCCCACCGCTCCACCGGCGGGGATCGTCTCTCCCCGCCACTCGATCTCCTTCACCGTCAACTGGAGCAGAGCCGGCAGCGCACCCAACAGCACGAGTGCCCCGGCACCACGACCCGCGATCGTCGGCATTTCCCGATGCCGAACCCGCCGCCAACCGGAGACGAGAGCCAGAATCGGTACCAGCACCGCGCTCATCCCCAGCAGGCCGAAGGTCGCCGCCGCCAGGTTGGCACCCACGGGTCCGACCCAGTTTTCGACCTCCCTCGGCTCCGCCGGCTGGTGGAGAAAGCTTGGATCGTCGGCGTGGTAGGTCGCCAGGCAGAGCGTGAATAATGCTCCCACCAGGAGCAGCAGCACACCGACGAGCTCGGAGCCTTTTTCCGGAGAGAGGCGGGGCTGGGGCTGGTTGCGTTTTGAAGCTCTCTTGAGGCGTGCCAGTTGGCGATCCTCCCTGTGAGGTCAGGCTGATTTTAGCAGTCTGGACGAGGCAATTCGGGCGGGAACAGCGTCAGCTGTCCCCTGACCGCTCCTGGTTGGCCCGGTGGAGACGGACGAAGTCCGCCAGAGTGAGCTCCTGAGCACGGGTGTTGCGCGCGAGACCGAGCTCCTCGCAGACGGCGCTCGCCCGGGTCGGGCCCCAACCCGCCGCCAGCGAGTTGCGCAGGGTCTTGCGACGGTAGGCAAAGGCCAAGCGGATGGTTGCCGCCAGCTCCGCCATCTCTTCCCCCGCTACCGGAGGAGCCTTCAAGGTCAAACCGACAAAGGCACCGTCGACTTTGGGCGGCGGCCGAAAGCTGCCTTTCGAGACCTTCCCCAGCAGCCTCACCTCCGATCGCGCTGCCGTCAGCACGCTCAAACTACCGTAGACGGGGTTGCCGGGTACGGCCATCAGACGTTCGGCCACCTCGTTCTGCAGCAGAAAGGCCGCCCGTGAAATCGAATCCGGATCGGCTCGCGCAAGAAGCCGCTCGATGAGCGCCGTGCCGATGCCGTAAGGGAGGTTACCGGCCACCAGAGTCGGTGCCGTGCACCGCTCCCAGACCAGGTCGAGGGCATCCGCCACCACCAACGAGAGGCGCGCATCCTCGGTCTGGCGCCGCAGGGCAAAGGCCCACTCCGGATCGTACTCCCACGCCACGACAGTCGTGGCTCCAGCGGCAAGGAGCTCTCGTGTCAGGACGCCACCACCCGGACCGATCTCCACTACCCTGGTCTCGGCGGGCTGCAGGAACTCGACTAGCGGCCGGCAAAGGCCGCCATGCCGGAGGTGATGTTGACCCAGACTCTTCTTCAGCAGGGGAGGTGCCATCTCCTCAACCCTAGCAGTCTGTGGCTCGGGGGCGAGGTCTTCGAACCATCTTCATTGTGGAGTTTGCGATTCTCTACCGCGGGCGGATTCTGCTATGTTCATTGGGTTTGGGCCGATTTGTCCGCTGGATATCGAGCCCTGTGTGATTGTCGATGGTTAAGATCAATTGCCTCGAGCCGCTGGCTCTCGAGCGCTTTCTCGAGCGCCGACGGGCCACCATGACCTTTCCGCTGGAAATGAGCCTGGCGGAGAATCTGGTGGAGGTGTTGCGCCGGGCCAATGAATTTGTCCCTTCCGAGGCCGGCTCGATTCTGCTCGACAACCCTTCGGAGAAGCTCCAGGACCGCGACAAGAACACCCTCACTTTTATCGCCGCCTTTGGCGAGAAATCGAACGAACTGGTGGCACAGAAGGTCCCGGCCGACATGGGGATCGGGGGACGCGTCTACATCACCGGCGAGTCCTATTGCACCGGGGATGCACGCGGCGACGAGCTTTTCAACCCCACCTTCGATGACGTCACCGACTACCAGACCAGATCCCTGGTTGCCATCCCGGTCCGAATCGAGCACGAGGTCTGTGGTGTACTGGAATTGGTCAACCGTCTCGGCGCCGAGCAGTACAGTCAGCAAGATCTGAATCTGCTGGAGATCTTCGCCGGCTATATCTCGGTCTCCATCCAGAACGTATTGGATGGCAGACAGGCTCAGGAGATTGCCAAGCGAGACAATCTCACCGGCCTCTACAACGACCGCTATCTGCACATCGCCCTGTCGCAGGCGATCTCCAAGTCGCGCCGAGAGGACCAGGACTTTGCCCTCATCTTTCTCGACCTCGACTTTTTCAAGCGGGTCAACGACACCCACGGCCACCTGGCCGGCAGTCAGGTTCTACGCGAGGTGGGCCAGCTACTGCAACGGCTGAGCAAATCCAGGGAATCGATCGCCGCCAGGTATGGGGGCGACGAGTTTGTCATCGCGGTGCAGTCGGATCTGGACGACGCCATCGATCTATCCGAAGAGATCCGCAACGCCATCGCCGACTCGACGTTTGTGCAGAAGCCAGGAGACATCCAGGGTGATGCCCTGTTCTTGACCGGCATTACCTGCTCGGTAGGTGTCGCCTCGCTCAAACGCCACGCCCCGGACGACGGCTCGGCGGAGCGCTGCAAGAGCACCCTGCTGCGGCTGGCCGACGCCGCCATGTATGTCGCCAAGGACACCGGTCGCAATCGCACCGCAGTCGCCGGGGAACCCGTCCGTCGTCGCACTTTTCAGTTCGATTGACCCTCTTCTTTGGCCGGTGCTAGCATCGCGCGGGCTCGCGCAACCTATCGCAGCCTCTGCACATTGGCGCGCTCCCACGAGCGGGTTGGCTACTGCGACTGACTCTGAGTTTCACGGCAAGCGGAGAATCCTATGGCCCCCTCGCCCGCTCCCGGTAAGGCCCACATCGCTCCCGACGAAGTCCACGCGCTGCTGGAGAAGCACATCCTCGCCGATGGCCTGCCGATGGTCCTCGATCTGGAGAAGAGCCATGGCGCACACCTTTACGACAGTCTCAGAGAGCGCGAGGTCTTGGATCTCCTTACCTGCTTTGCGACCTGCCCCATCGGCTTCAACCACCCCAAGCTCCACACCCCCGAGTTTCGGCAGCGCATCCTGCTGGCGGCGCTGAACAAGCCCTCCAACTCCGACTTCTACACCACCGAGATGGCCGAGTTCGTGGCCACCCTGTCGAGGACCGTCCCGGACAGCCTCAATCACAAGATGTTCTTTATCGAGGGTGGTGCGCTGGCGGTTGAAAACGCCCTCAAGACCGCTTTCGACTGGAAGGTCCGCCGTAACCTCGAGGCCGGCAAGGGAGAAAAGGGGTACCAGGTCATCCATTTCCACCAGGCCTTCCACGGCCGCAGCGGTTACACGCTTTCGCTGACCAACACCGCGGATCCGAGAAAGACCGACTACTTTCCGAAATTCGACTGGCCACGGGTCTCCAATCCAAAGCTCTCCTTTCCGCTGACCGCCGACATTCTGGAGCAGGTCGAGGTGGCGGAAAAGCAGTCCCTGGACGAGATCAAGCGGGCGCTGCGCGAGAATCGAGACGATATCGCCGCCCTCATCATGGAGCCCATCCAGGGAGAGGGGGGTGACAACCACTTTCGGGAGGAATTCCTGCGCCAGCTTCGCGAGCTCGCCGATGAAGAGGAGTTTCTGCTCGTCTTCGACGAGGTGCAGACCGGTTTTGGCGCCACCGGAAAGTGGTGGGCCTTCGAACACTTCGATGTCCAGCCCGACATCTTCGCCTTTGGCAAGAAGACCCAGGTCTGCGGTATTTGTGCTTCCGACCGCATCGACGACGTGGACTCGGTATTCAAGGTCTCCAGCCGGATCAACTCCACCTGGGGCGGCAATCTCGTGGATATGGTGCGCTGCCAACGCTACGTGGAGATCATCGAAGAGGACGATCTGTTGGCGAATGCCGCGACGGTAGGTGCCGAGCTGCTCGCGGGACTCGAGCAGCTGGAGACGACCTTTCCCGACAAGGTGAGCAACGCCCGCGGACGGGGAATGATGGTGGCTTTCGACCTGCCCGACGCCAAGACCAGGGATGCCGTGCTGCAGGAGATGGTCGAAGTCGGGGTGATGGCCCTGTCTTCCGGAGTGCGGGCCATTCGCTTCCGGCCACCGCTCTGCTTGAGCTCCGACGAGGCCGCCGAGGGTATTCGGCGTCTGGAGCTGGCGCTGCAAGGCGGGTCCCGGTAACGGGCCCGATGAGGCTAACCTGTGGAAAATGAAGGAATTACGACGATCGCCGCCGGAGACGGGTAACGGTCATAGCGACCTAACTGATCAAAACACAGGGTTTAGATTGGATGCACAACATTCTGTGCAAGCTTTCAAATACCGGGGTAGATTCGTGACAAAACGATGATCCCCAGCAGCATTTCCGCAAAGATTTCCACAACAAGGAGACCCGACAATGACAGTCGCAACCGAGACCAGCACCACCGAACTGCTCTCCGCTCTGGGCCTGTCCGCGGACAATCCCGGGGCCTTTGACGGCGAGTGGATCGATACCCAGGGGCCTGCCCTCGAGTCGGTCAACCCCACCACCGGCGAGGTGATCGCTTCGATCCGCACGGCCACGGCCACAGACTACGAGCGGGTAGCGGCGGCGGCGGTCGAAGCCTTCGAGGCGTGGCGGACCTGGCCAGCGCCCCAGCGCGGCGAGGTCGTGCGGCAGCTCGGTCTCGAGCTGCGGCAGCACAAAGAGGCCCTCGGGCAGCTGGTAACCCTGGAGATGGGGAAGATTCTCAGCGAGGGGCTGGGCGAGGTCCAGGAGATGATCGACATGGTCGACCTGGCCGTCGGCATGTCGCGCCAGCTCTGTGGTCTGTCGATGCACTCGGAGCGGCCCGAGCACCGGATGACAGAGCAGTGGCATCCACTCGGGCCGGTGGGCATCATCACCGCCTTCAACTTTCCCGTCGCCGTCTGGGCCTGGAACTCCACCGTGGCCGCCATCTGCGGTGATTCGATGATCTGGAAGCCGTCGGCAAAGACGCCGCTGTGCGCGCTGGCCGTGACCCGAATCGCACAAAAGGTTCTCGAGGCCAACGACGCGCCGCCGATCTTTGGTCTCGCCATCGGTGACCGTCACCAGGTCGGCGGACCTCTGGTCGCCGATCGACGGGTGCCTCTGATCTCGGCCACCGGCTCGGTGGCGATGGGCCGCAAGGTCGGCGAGGTGGTGGCCAGCCGGCTGGGGCGGAGTCTGCTCGAGTTGGGTGGCAACAACGGCATCATCGTCATGGATGACGCCGACCTCGACCTGGCGCTGAGGGCCGTCCTCTTTGCCGCCGTCGGCACGGCGGGTCAACGTTGTACGACCAACCGCCGGCTGCTGCTACAGAAGGGCATCGCCCCGGAGATGAAGGAGCGGTTGAAGAGCGCCTATGCGTCGATCTCGATCGGCGACCCCTTGGATCCCAAGATCCTGATGGGGCCGCTGGTGGACGGCAGGGCCGTGGAAGACATGAAGGCGGCGCTGAAAGTGATCGAGGAACAGGGGGGCAAGGTCATCTATGGCGGCGGCACCATCGACCGCCCCGGGTTCTTTGTCGAGCCCACCCTGGTCGAGGCCAGTGGTGACATGCCGGTCACCTGCGAGGAGACCTTTGCACCGATTCTCTATCTCTTCGAGTTCGACACCCTGGAAGAGGCCATCGAGCTCCACAACAGCGTGCCCCAGGGTCTGTCGTCGGCGATCTTTACCACCAATCTGCTGTCGGCCGAGCGCTTTCTGACTGCGGCCGGCTCCGACTGCGGTATCGCCAACGTCAACATCGGCACCTCGGGTGCCGAGATCGGTGGCGCCTTTGGCGGCGAGAAGGAGACCGGTGGCGGCCGCGAGGCCGGCTCCGACTCCTGGAAGGCCTACATGCGCCGCCAGACCTGCACTATCAATTACGGTACCGAGCTGCCGCTGGCGCAGGGAGTCGAATTCGACGTCGGCTAGACCTTACAGCGGGGGCAAATCGAGGCGCACGTGGATGTTGAGATAGAGCGGACCCATGGGCACGTTCTCGTAACGATAGGCCGGTGCCAGCCCTGGGTGACGGAGTAGTGCCTGGTTGGCCTCGCCCCACATCTCGTGGGCGAGAGCTGCGAGCGGCACCGGCTCGGAGGTGGCTACGTCCAGGAGCAGGATGTAGTCGGGATCTCTCGACAGCAGGTAGTCGATGTCGTACTTCTCGTGTCCGGTGTAGCCGCGGCCCAGCTCGCGGTCCTGACGGGCGATCACCGGATCGACGATGCCCACCGGATCGAGCACGGTCAGACCCGAGTAGAAGCCAATGGCACCGATCGGCAGCACCACCACCGAGGATCCCGGTGGAAGGTGACGCCCCATCCAGCGGCCGACAAGCGACCACTCGTGGGCCAACCTGACCTCGAAGCGGTGCCACTCGAAGTGGCTGCGGAGCGGCTCCTTGTCGTGACGGAGCTGACGACCCACCCGCAGACCGGGGATCCCGATGACCACCAGGCACATCACAACGAGTAACGCTGTGGAAAGATCACGCCGCTGGATTCGCCCACTGATCACGACACAGGTGTGGAGCGCCATTGCGGTCAGAAAGGGCAACACCGGGACCATGAAGCGAAACATGGCGAAGTGGTCACCACCCTCGTAGACAACGATCAAGGTCTGCCCGACCACCAGCACCGCAAACAGCGTTAGCCAATTGGGCCATCTTCTAAAGGGCAGCAGAGCCGCGAAGGCTGCGATCCCGAGCAGCGGGATCGCAGCGAAGAAATCACCAACGTAGTTCGCGCCTCGTTGCCAGAGCTCGATGTTGCCGTAGTCGAGCTTGGCGTAGAAAGTGTTGGGGAGCAGAGCGCCAAAGTGGATCCAACGGGCCACGAAATAGGTCCCGTAGGCCGCCAGGAAGACGCCCAGAAAGAGTCCGGTTCGGCGCCAGGAACGGCTCCGAGCGTAATCCATAGCGGCAAAGATCGGCAGCAGAGCCACCGCCTCGGGACGGGTCATCGCCGCCAGCACGAGCAGGATGCGGCCAGCACCGTTCGTCGCCTCGAGGCGTCCTCGAGTATCGCCGCGGCGGTGGCCAGCAGCAGGGCCGCGTAGAGCAAGCTCTCCATCCCCGAGGAGGCCCAGCTCAAGAGCACCGGATTGAGCATGGCGACCACACCCATCGTGGCCGCGACAACCGGTCTGCCGGGCACCAAGTGGCGGAGGGTGAAAGCTGTAAAGATCCCCGCCAGCAGACCGAGCGATACCCACCCGATCGACGTCATCGCCACAACCGGCTCGACCCCTGTCTTGATGGCGACGGTCAGGACGGCTACTTCCAGAAAGTTGGTGTAGCCCTCGACGACCTCTCCCGGATTGAAGACCAGACCTGCGCCCCGCGCCCAGTTGGTGGCGTAACGCAGCGAGATGAAGGCATCATCGACCGGCGCCAGGTCGAAGTGGCGGGCGAACGAGACGCCCAGACCCAGGGTGACGAGAACCGCCAGGACGACGGCGCCCCAGGAAAACTGGGGACACGTACCGATTCTTTTCATTACCTATGAAGCTCCACCGTTGGCGGCAAGAATCGGATACGTGTCCCCAGTTTTCCTATGTCAGTCGGGAACCACGACCCCGAGAGCACCAGGGCGGACCGAGGCCTCTACCCCATCCTCCCCTACCTCCATGATGGGCTCTCCATCGCTGGCCATGGTCATGGTGCGGTCGACGAAGATCCGCGCCGAGCGGGTGCGCACGATGGTCACCGCCGGATGCCCGACATGCTCCCCTTTGTAGACCTTGGGAAAGATCCTCAAGAGCTTGAGCTTGGAGATGGCCTCGACGACGACCAGATCGAGCATCCCGTCGTCGATCTTGGCCTCGGGGGCGATGAACATCCCACCGCCAAAGCGGGAGTGGTTGCACACCACGGCAAACATGGCACCCTTCTCGTAGCTGCCACCGTCGTACTCGACGCGGATGACCGGCGGCTTGAAGGCGGCCAGTGTGCGCAGCACGCCGTAGACGTACGCCGCCTGCCCGCTCAAGGGACCCCTGCCCTGCTGGACATAGGCGGCCACCTCGCTGTCGAAACCGACCCCGCAGTAGCCGACAAAGGAGTGCCCACCGACCCGGCCGACATCGATCCGACGGACTGAACCTCCGATCGCCACTTCGACCGCCTGCGGCAGCTCACTTGGGATTCCCAGGGTACCCGCCAGGTCGTTGCCACGCCCGAGCGGGACCAGACCCATGGCACATTCGGAACCGGCCAACCCCTGGACCACGTGATGAAAAGTGCCGTCGCCGCCGGCTGCCACCAGACGCTCCACCCCCTCTTCGGCGGCCCTGCTGGCCTCCAGAGAGAGGTCCTCGACGCTCTGGCTGACAACCAGCTCGGCTCCCTCCTTGGCGGCTACTTCTCCAAGCAGGCCGCGGGCCCGCTCTCCTTTGCCGCCACCGGAGCCGGGGTTGACCAGAAATCGGATGCTCACGAGTCTAGCTCCTCATGATTGCCAATATGTCGGGGTCGATTCTCTCACCATCCGGGTCCCCGCGGAGCCAGGTTATCCCGAAGAGCACCACAAACGAGCCGGCCAGCGCCACCGCCGGCGGCAGCACACCCTCGATCGGAGTAGCCCCGAGCCCCGGCACCCATCGCTGACGTTGGAGCAGCTCGAGGATCAGATTCAGACCCAGACCGGTGGCAATCGATGCGGTGGCGGCAGCGGCCGATACCCGTGTCCAGTTGAGACCGACCGCCAGCGCCGGGGCCAGGGCAGCCGCCAGGGTGCCGAAAGCCAGGGTGCCCAAAAGCGCGATCAAGTCGCCGTAGGCGAGCGCCAGACAAGTCGCTGCCACCGCCACCACCGCCGTCGCTACCCGGCCCCACAGCAGCTGTCTGTGGACGGGTCTGCCCACGAGCCGTGGCAGGTCGCGAACCAACGAGGCGGCGCCGATATTCAAGAAGGAGTCGGAGGTCGACATGATCGCGGCCAGGGCACCCGCCAATGCCAGACCGGCCACCAGATCCGGGGTGAAATCGAGCAGGAAGCGCATCGTCGCATCGTCGGGTCGGTCGAGCGGCAGCATGCGGCCCCGGGCCACCAGCGCCGGCACCGTCAGCCCGACACCGACCCAGATCAGCAGACAGACGCTCTGCGAAGCACCGAGCACCAGCGGCATCCACTTGAGCTGTCCCACCTCCCGCAGCATGTAGAACTTGTGCAGCATGTGAGGCTGTCCCAACACCCCCACACCAAAGACAAAGAAGAAGCCAAGGGCCGTCATCACCGACACACCGCCAAACGGGCTGAGCATCCCCGCGAACAGCTCGCTGTCGGCGATCGACCCAATGATGCCCGTCGCCCCGCCGCCGACCTCGAGAGCACGGACAAATACCGCCACCGCCGCCAGCAACATCACTCCACCCTGTAGCAGATCGGTGTAGACCCCCGCCATCATGCCGCCGGCGATGCTGTAGAGAAGGACCACCGCCATTCCCACCGTCATAGCCACCAACGGACTCCAGGGACCCAGGGCTTCGCGGGTGCCGAAGATGGCCTCGATGAGCACGCCAAGGGCCAGGATCTGGGCACCCAGGTAGCCGATGGTCCCCACCACCACGGCCAGAGCTCCGAGACCCGAGGTCAGTCTGCTGCGGTAGCGACACTCGAGCGCATCGGGGATGGTGTAGACCTCCCTGACCGACGCCAGCAGTCGCAACCGCTTGCCCACCACCCAGCACAGGAGTCCCGAGGTGAATCCCACCGGCAGGATGATGAAAAGTGAGCCGACACCTATCCGGTAGGTCAGTCCCGGTCCGCCGAGAAAGACAAAACCGCTAAAAGCGGCCGACATGGTGGCCATGGCGGTAACCAGCAGACCGATCCGTTGGCCGGCGATAAAGAAATCCTTTGCCGTCCGCGTCCGGCGTGCCGCCCAGATCCCCACCAGAATGGTCAGCGCCAGCATGCCCAGAGCCAACAGCAGAACACCCGGACGGGAGGTCTCCAGCGGGCTCATTCGGGACCTCCGTCAGAGGCCCGCTGGTGTGCATCCTGCCGGCGGCTTGACTCCCCTGCCGTGAAGGTGACCGCATAGACCCACGATACGAGCACCAGGGGCGCGAGCGTCAGCCCCACAAGCATGATCCAGAGAGTCACGGGGAGACCGAGCAGCAAATCTCGGGAGTCCCCCCGATCGAGAGCTACGAGGACGAGCAGGCAGCCGCAGAGGATGACAGCCAGAAGTAGAAGCGGCCGGTGGAGCCGCGCTGGGTCCCGACGACCAACCGTCGCCAGGTAAATGAGTCCGACCGGAAAGCTCCCCACCAGCAGAGCAAGCAGGCCGTGAGACCAGGGATGGTCCCACACCAGGGTCAACAACAGCAGGACCGAGGAGAGGGTGAGAACTGCGGCGGCGGTGCGCTTGTCCCTCACGCCGAGTCTCCGGCGCTAGGAGATGACGGGCAGAGGTGACGCCAGCTCCCGGTTCTCCGGGGTCAGAGCCTGGCGATAACGCTGCGCCGCCTCCGAGGTGTCCTCACGGGTAACAAAGCGCTCGTACAGATTGGTGCGCTGGCGTGGGGTGTAGCCGGCCGAGTTGATCAAATGCTCCATCTCGTCCTGGCTCATCCGGTAGCTGGTGCCGGCCGCCGACACCACGTTCTCCTCGATCATGATCGAGCCCATGTCGTCGGCACCAAAGGTCAGACCGAGCTGTCCGATCTTCTTGCCCTGGGTGACCCAGCTGGTCTGGATGTGGGTGATGTTGTCGAGAAAGAGGCGCGATACCGCCAGCACCTTGAGGTATTCGTGGGCAAAGGTCTCGGGCACATCCTCCATGTCGGTGTGCTCGTGCTGAAAGGTCCAGGAGATGAAAGCGGTCAGTCCACCGGTCTCGTCCTGGAGATCCCGCACCCGCTGCAGATGCTCCACCCGGGGCTCGAAGCCTTCGCCCATGCCATACATCATGGTGGCCGACGTCCGCAGCTCGTTGCGGTGTGCTTGGCGCATGATGTCGACCCACTCCTCGGCAGAGGTCTTGGCGAATGCCAAGACCTCCTTGCGAACACCGTCCGACAGTAGCTCTGCCCCACCACCCGGAACCGACATCAGCCCGGCTGCCTTGAGCTCCGCGATGACCTCGCCAAAGCTCATCCGCTCCTTCTTGGCGATGAACTTGATCTCGGGTGGTGAGAAGGCATGGACATGAATATCGGGGTAGTGCTCGCGAATGTAGGCCAGCAGGTCCCGGTAGTAGCTGATGGGCAGATCGGGATGAACCCCACCCTGGAGCAGGATGCCCGTCCCGTTGAGCGCCAGCGTCTCTTCTATCTTGCGGCCGATCTCTTCGAAGGGCAGCAGGTACCCCTCCGCGTCGCCGGGCTCCCGGTAGAAGGCACAAAAACGACACTTGTAGACACAGACGTTGGTGTAGTTGATGTTGCGGTCGATGTTGTAGGTGGAGACCTCCGGATCGTTGTGCCGGTTGCGCACCTCGTTGGCGGCGATCCCAAGCTCGAGCAGGTCGCCATCGAGCAGCAAGCTGTGGGCTTCACCGGCCGTAATCCGACGGCCGGCAACCGCATCCGCCAGGATTTCTCCCGGCCGACGCCCGGAGGGTGTGAGGTCCATCGTGGGGCTAACTCTATGGAATCAGGGTTGGGGGAGCAAGCTGCCGACAACTTCGACCGGCTGGAGGGCATCGATCAGCCCGTGAGCATGGGCACGACGATGGAACTCTTCCAACGCCGCGACCTCGGTCGCACCCATCTCGAAGCTCAGGTGGTCGGTAAGGTAGCTGCGCAGCTCGGCGGAATCGATGTCGAGCTCGCGGGAGGAATCTGCCACCAGCTCCTCGAGGTGCTCCAATCCCTGGCCGAGGCTCTCCCGGAAATAGGAAACCAGCCCATCGGCCGCGACGCCTGTGCGCACCGCCCAGACGGCAAAGACGAAGGGTAGATCGGTCAGCCGCCGCCATTCGGCGGCCAAATCCAAAACCCGATACGCCGAGCGATCGACACGCAGCGCCGGGTCCCCGATGAGCAGGGCGGCGTCCGCGGCCTGGAGCATCTCATCTAGATCGGGGGCCGTCGACACCAGCTCCGGTTTCAGACCATAGCTGTCGGCGAGCAGGATCTCGACCAGGGCCGCCGAGGTGCGGCTGTTCCGGTCCAGGGCGATACGCCGGACGCTCTCCAACGGCTTGGCCAACACCAGCAGCACGCTGCGTGCCTCGTGCGTGGCCGCGATGCACAGACCGGGCAGCACCCGCAGACCGGGTATTCGCTGTAGCTCGATCGACGGCAGGAGACCGATGTCGATCTCACCGGCCGCCAGCCGTACCGCCACCTCTGCCGGGGGGTAGAAGCCGGGCTCGAAGATGTCGCGATGGAATCCGTTGCGAAAGGACCAGGCCAGGGGCCTGCTGTTCAGGTAGTCGACGACGCCGATGCGCAGAGGCACGAGGCTCGGCCTTACTTCGACATGGCGTTGAGGAACTCCTGGTTCTCCTTTGTCTTCGACAACTTGTCCAGCAGAAGCTCCATGCTCTCGACCGTGGAGAGTGGATTGAGAACCTTCCTCAACACCCAGACCCGTCGCAGCTCGTTGTCCGGCATCAACAGCTCTTCCTTCCGAGTACCCGACTTGTTGATGTCGATGGCCGGGAAGACCCGCTTGTCCATGAGCTTGCGATCGAGATGGATCTCGGAATTGCCGGTGCCCTTGAACTCCTCGAAGATGACGTCGTCCATGCGGCTGCCGGTGTCCACCAGCGCAGTAGCGATGATGGTGAGGGAGCCGCCTTCCTCGACGTTGCGCGCCGCACCAAAGAACCGCTTGGGCCGGTGCAGGGCGTTGGCATCGAGACCACCGGAAAGCACCTTGCCCGAGGGCGGCTGAACGGTGTTGTAGGCGCGCGCCAGTCGCGTGATCGAGTCGAGAAGAATGACCACGTCCTTCTTGTGCTCGACCAGCCGTTTGGCCTTCTCGATGACCATGTCGGCCACCTGGACGTGTCGTGTCGCCGGCTCGTCGAAAGTCGAGGAGACCACCTCACCCTGGACCGAGCGCTGCATGTCGGTTACCTCCTCGGGCCGCTCGTCGATGAGCAACACGATGAGAATGACCTCGGGATGGTTCTTGGCCACCGAGTGGGCTATCGCCTGGAGAAGCATGGTCTTGCCCGTACGGGGGGCCGCCACGATGAGCGCGCGTTGTCCCTTGCCCATGGGCGTGATGAGATCGAGCACGCGCGATGACATCTCGGTGGGGTTCTCGAGCTTGAGCCGCTCCATCGGGTAGAGCGGCGTCAGGTTGTCGAAGAAGATCTTGTTGCGCGAGACCTCGGGATGCTCGAAATTCACCGCCTCGACCTTGATCAGGGCGAAGTAGCGCTCCCCTTCCTTTGGTTGCCTTACCTGACCCGACACCGTGTCGCCGGTACGCAGGTCGAAACGCCGGATCTGGCTCGGCGAGACGTAGATGTCGTCGGGGCCCGGCAGATAGTTGTACTCCGGTGCTCTCAAGAAACCAAACCCGTCCGGCAGGCACTCGAGGACGCCTTCGGCAAAGATGAGACCGCTCTTCTCGGTCTGCGCCTGCAGAACCTTGAAGATGAGCTCCTGCTTGCGCAGAGAAGTGGCGCCCTCAACCTCGAGGTCTTTGGCGACCTGGGTCAGCTGGGCGCTGCTCATCTCCTTTAGGGTGCGAATGTCGAGCATGTCCTTGCCCTTCCGTCGCTCGCGACCATCTCCCGGCCGGCCCGGTCCGCGATTCCGCCCGCCCCCGGGCTTGCCACCCGAGTGGTTCTTGGCCGTGTGGTTCTTTGCCGTGTGGTTCTTCGCCGTGTGATTCTTTGCTGTCGTGTCGGCCACGTGGTTTTCGGTTGTCTTGTCGTTAGCCATCTGTTTCCTCGTTTTCGTTCGCCTCTCTCGCTTCACCGCCAAGAAAGGTCGTTATCTCTCGCCAGAGCTCCTTGACTCCCTCCCCGGTGCGTGACGAGAAAGGAATCGGTCTTACGGTGCCCTGGGACAGAGTCTGTGCTATCCCCCCGAGTTGTGTCTTGCGCTTGCTGCGCGGTAATTTATCGATCTTGGTCGCCACCACAGTCGGCTCTCCACCCAGGTCGCAGAAGTATTCGAACGCCTGGATGTCGAGTGGGGTGGCGCCTACTTTTCCATCCACCAACTGAACGATCATGCCTCCCGGCAGTGTCCGTTGCAGGTACTGGTCCATCAGCTTTGCCCAATCACGTCGTTCGGCTTTGCCGACTTTTGCGTATCCATACCCCGGCAGGTCGACAAAATAGAAGCTGGAGTTGATCAAAAAGTAGTTGATCGCTCTTGTCTTTCCGGGAACCGAGCTGATACGTGCCAACGCCTTTCGATTCAACATCCGGTTTAGCAGACTCGACTTGCCGACATTCGAGCGACCAGCAAACGCAATCTCCGGCAGACCATCCTCCGAGAAGTCCTTCTTGCTGAGCGCCGAGCGGATGAATCGAGCCGTGTCGATCTTCAAGCTCCCCTCCACCCCTCACATTTAGCGCCCTATCTCCTTAGGACGCCTCGCGACTGTCTAGGAGTTCGAGTTCCTGCCCGTAGGCCGGTCGTTCTTTCCCAACCGTTCTAGCGAGCTATCCGCGAGACAAAAAAACCAACCGCCCGACTGTCGGATTTCAGTGAGCTATCGAGTCGGACTCGACGGGCGGTTCCGGAGTAGTCTTTTGCAGCTCCGCCTCCACCTGTGGCCCCGGGGCGGGCTCGCGCTCGAGGGCGAGGCTCAATACCTCGTCCATCGATTCGACCAGATGGACCTGGAGCACTTCTCGAACCTCGCTCGGTATCTCTTCCAGATCCTTGTCGTTCTGCTTCGGAAGAATCACTTCGGTAATGTCGGCACGGTAGGCGGCCAGCAGCTTGTGTTTGATGCCGCCCACGGGCAGTACTTTACCGCGAAGAGTGATCTCCCCCGTCATCGCCACATCCTTGCGCACCGGCACGCCGGTGACGGCCGAAACCAGCGCCGTGCCCATGGTGATTCCCGCCGACGGACCGTCCTTGGGAATCGCGCCTTCGGGCACGTGGATGTGAAGATCCTTGTCCTCGCTGAAGTCGGGGGCCACACCGAAGACATCGGCCCGACTGCGGAGATAGGAGAGTGCGGCTCTGGCCGACTCCTGCATCACCTCGCCGAGCTTGCCGGTAAGGATAAGCTTTCCTTTGCCCTGCATCAAGCCCACTTCGGTCTCCAACAGCTCACCACCGGCTTCGGTCCAGGCAAGACCGGTCGCCACGCCGACTTCGGATTCTTCGCCCTTCTTTCTCGGTAGATACCGGATCTTGCCGAGAAACTCCACCACGGAATCATTGTCGATTTCCACGGTGATCGACTTCTTGCCCTCCTGGACGATCTTGCGGGCGACCTTGCGGCAGATCTTGCCGATCTCTCGCTCCAGGTTCCTGACCCCGGCCTCTCGGGTGTAGCCCTCGGCCACCGATCTGACGGCGTCCTCCTCGAATCTCACCTGCTTGGGCTTGAGACCGTGGGCCTTCAGCTGTTTTGGGATCAAGAAGCTCTTGGCTATCTCCATCTTCTCGGGCAAGGTGTAGCCGGTGAGTTGGATGATCTCCATTCGATCCTGGAGTGCCGGCGGAATGGTGTGGCTGACATTGGCCGTGGCGATGAACATCACCTGGGTCAGGTTGTACTCAACGTCCAGATAATGATCTTGGAAAGCGTGATTCTGCTCGGGGTCGAGCACCTCCAGCAGCGCGGCCGACGGATCACCCCGAAAGTCCATGGACATCTTCTCGATTTCGTCCAGCAGGAAGACCGGGTTGACGGTGCCGGCCTTCTTCATCATCTGGATGATCTGACCGGGGAAGGCGCCGATGTAGGTTCGGCGATGTCCACGCACCTCGGCCTCGTCCCGGACACCACCCAATGACAGGCGAACGAATTTGCGACCGGTGGCGCGAGCGATCGATTTGGCGAGAGAGGACTTGCCGACACCCGGTGGGCCGACAAAACAGATGATCGAGCTGCGTGCCTGCGCGGTGAGCTGTCGCACCGCCAGGAACTCGAGGATCCGCTCCTTGATCTTCTCCAGACCGTAGTGGTCCTCGTCGAGGATCTTCTGAGCTCGCTCCAGATCCTTGATCTCGCGGCTCTTCTTCTTCCACGGCACGCTCACCAACCAATCGATGTAGTTGCGGGACACCGTGGCCTCGGCCGACACTGGTGGCATCGCCTCGAGCCGCTTGAGCTCCTGCTCCGCCTTCTCCTTGGCGGCTTTCGGCATTCCCACCTTCTCGATCTGTTCCTTGAGCTCCGCGAGCTCGTCACCGCGGTCGTCCTTGCGGCCAAGCTCCTGGTGAATGGCCTTGATCTTCTCGTTGAGGTAGTACTCCTTCTGCGCCTTCTCCATCTGCTTCTTGACGTTCACGTTGATCCGCTTGTCGATGTTGACCTTCTCTACTTCGACATCGAGCAGATCGTGAAGTCTTTGCAGACGCTCGAAGGGGTTCAGAATCTCCAACAGGGCCTGCTTCTCCGAGGTCGACACCATCAGGTGGGCCGCCAGCTGATCTGTAAACTGATCGGTATCGTCCATCTGGATGGTGGAGACCAATCCTTCGAATGCCAGATGGTGCGACATCTTGGCGTAGGTCTCGAACACGCCCAGCACCTTGTTGATGTAGATCTCGACGTTCTCATCGACCGGAAAGTCGATGTGGTAGGTCTCGACCTCGGCGTGGACGGCCCCCTCGATCTCTTCCAGATCGATGAGTCGGGCCCGCTCCACACCCTCGACCATCACCTTGACGTTGCCGTTCGGCAGCTTGAGGCTTTGGACGATGCGCGCCACCACACCGATTTTGTGCATGTCCTCGAGCACCGGCTCGTCGACTTTGGGATCCTTCTGTGCCACCAGGAAGATGAGCTTGTCGGATACACCGAGGCTCTGTTCCAGCGCCTGGACCGACTGGTCCCGACCGACGATAAAAGGCGCCATCATGTGTGGAAACACGACCATGTCGCGCAGGGGCACCAGAGGTAGCCGCTGCTGAGAGGATTTGATGAAGCTAGAGCCCATGCTCAAAATTCCTGCGTTTTTATTGCTGCCGTGTAAGGGTAGCCCGACCGAGGGTCGGCACCCAATCAGTTGAGGCCTAGACGGCCTTTTTGAGAGGTCGCGGCTGACTCCGATTCAGCACGACGTCCTCGGTGATGACACACTCCTTTATGTCCTGCTGAGAAGGAATGTTATACATCAGGTCGAGCATCAGCTCTTCCAGAATGATCCTCAATCCACGGGCGCCGACGTTGCGCTTCATGGATTCCGCGGCGACACGCTGCAGGGCGTCGTCGGTAAACTGCAGCTCCACATCCTCGAGCTCGAACATCGTCTGGTACTGACGCACCAGGCTGTTCTTGGGCTCCTTGAGAATCCGCACCAGGGCGTTCTCGTCCAGATCACCGAGGGTCGCGATCACCGGCAAGCGCCCGACAAACTCGGGGATCAGACCGTACTTGATGAGATCCTCGGGTGTCACGTGCTCGAGGATCTGACCGGCGCGCTTCTCCTTGGTGCTCTTTATCTCGGCCCCAAAGCCAAGAGTCTTCTCGTTGAGACGGTTTTCGATGTTCTCTTCGAGCCCGACAAAGGCGCCACCACAGATAAACAGGATATTGGTGGTGTCGATCTGCAGGAACTCCTGATGGGGATGCTTACGACCCCCCTGCGGAGGCACGTTGCATAGGGTGCCTTCGAGGATCTTGAGCAGCGCCTGCTGGACACCCTCGCCCGATACGTCACGGGTGATCGAGGGGTTGTCGCTCTTGCGCGCGATCTTGTCGACCTCGTCGATGTAGACGATGCCGCGCTGGGTCTTCTCCTTGTCGTTGCCCGAAGCC
This sequence comes from Acidobacteriota bacterium, assembly GCA_006227875.1. GTDB lineage: Bacteria > Acidobacteriota > Thermoanaerobaculia > Multivoradales > JAHEKO01 > M0029. The sequence continues at coordinate 5,665 of SBFI01000149.1, read as the reverse complement.
TGATAGAGCTTGAGGATGATGTTCTCTACATCCTCACCGACATAGCCGGCCTCGGTCAGGGTGGTGGCATCGGCAATGGTAAACGGAACTGACAGCAGCTTGGCCATGGTCTGGGCCAGCAAGGTCTTGCCGGTGCCGGTGGGACCGATGAGAAGAATATTGGACTTCTGCAGCTCCACCTCGCTGCGAGCCTTCTCCACGAAGTCGATACGCTTGTAGTGGTTGTAGACCGCTACCGAGAGTTTCTTCTTGGCCATATCCTGGTCGATGACGTACTCGTCCAGGAACTCGTTGATCTCGACCGGTTTGGGGAGCGCAGTCTCCTGCTGCTGCTCCAACATCCGATCCTCGGCAATGATGTCGAGACAGATGTCGACGCACTCATCGCAGATGAAGACTGTGGGGCCGGCGATGAGTTTCTTGACCTCTCGCTGGCTTTTGTTGCAGAACGAGCACCTCAGTGCTTCGTCGCCGCCGTCCTTCTTTGGCATCGCTCCTCGGATCCTTCTCTCTACTCGTTAGTCACAACAACCCGATCGTGAGCGCGTATTCCGACGCCTCATGTCTTCGCGCTTCCTTGGTCTCAATAGTATCAAATCCGCTTTTGGCGCTACTGTGGCCTGGCTAACTCTCCCGCCGCCCCATGACCTGATCGGCCAGCCCATAATCCACGGCCTCGCCCGCGGTGAGGATCTTATCGCGCTCGGTATCGTTGTGAATCTCCTCTTTGCTCTTGCCGGTGTGGAGCACGAAAATCTCCTCGATCCTGTTGCGCATACGCATCAGATCCTTGGCGTGGATGTCGATATCGGTCTGCTGACCCTGGAGCCCGTAGAGCAGGGGCTGGTGGATCAGAACCCGGCTGTTTGGCAGCACCGAGCGCTTGCCTGTGGTTCCCGCAGCCAGCAGGACCGCAGCCATGGAGGCCGCCTGGCCCACACACAGAGTGGCGACATCCGGCTTGATGTACTGCATGGTGTCGTAGATCGCCAGACCGGCGGTAATCGAGCCACCCGGTGAATTGATGTAGACGGCGATGTCCTTCTCCGGATTCTCGGCTTCGAGGAAGAGCATCTGGGCAATAACCAGATTCGAGACGTCGTCATCGATCGGCCGGCCCACGAAGATGATGTTGTCCTTGAGGAGCCGGGAGTAGATGTCGTAGGCCCGCTCTCCCCTATTCGTCTGCTCAACTACCATTGGGATCAGCATTTCTCGTCCGCTCCCTAGTCTTGATCGTCCTGTTCATTTTCCTCGACCGTATCGTCAGAATCTGTCATTGCCAGTTCCGGTGAATCCCCCATGAGGTGTCGCAGGGTCTTCTCGCGGCGCAGCTGGGCGCGTAGCGGACCCAGCCTTCCGGCCCGATCCAGGGCCTGCCTCACGGCGACCGTGGTCTTGCCTTCGGCGCGTGCCAGATTCGCCAGGGTCCGTTCGAACTCCGCTTCGGTGACCTCCAACTCCAGGTCCTTGGCCACCGCATCCAGGATCAAGCGCGAGTGGACGTGGTTCTCGGCCTGAGGTCGGACCTTCTCGCCCATCTCCCGCCAGTCGAGTTGCGTCTTCTCCAGGTCGACACCACGCATGGCCAGCCCACTCGCATAGTCACGAAGCATCGCCTCGATCTCCTGATCGACGACCCCTCGGGGGAGAGTGAGCGGATGCCGCTCGCGCAGCTGATCGGTCAGGCTCTTCTCCCTCTGCTGCCGGCGCTCCTGACGTTTTTCCTGCTCGAGGCGCTTGCCCAACGCCTCCTTGAGGGCCGCAAGATCCTCGAACTCACCGACTCGAGCCGCCAGGGCGTCGTCGGCCGGCGGCAGATCCCGCTCCTTGACCTCTGCGATATGCAGGCTGAACCGTTGTTCGACGGCATCTTCGCCTTCACCCTGTCGTCGCACGACCTCCGTCGACTGCCCGGCGGTCTTTCCGGTTGCTTCCAGAGTGAGCTCTTCCCACACCTGTGGATCCCCGACTTCGAAGGAGATCGTCTGCTCCTCGGGCTCGGCATCCGAGTCGCCATTCTGTGGGGTCATCTCACCCACCACCAGATCACCTCGGGCCGCCGGCCGCTCGACGGCAACCCACTCCGCCAGACTGCGCCGCAGCTCATCGAGCGAGGCATCTATCTCCTCTGGCGTCGGGGTGACTTCCAGCTCGGGCAGCTCGAAGTTCTCCAAGTCACCGACCTGGATCTCGGGTCGGGTCTCGACCGAGGCGACAAAGGTCAGCTCGGCACCCGGTTGGAGATCCACATCTTCGAGGCTGGGCGGCATCAGGGGGTCGAGCTCCTTCTCGGCCTCCGCCTGCCGCCAGTAGCGGGGCACCAGACGGTCGATGACCTCCTGCTCGATATCACTTTGGAATCGCTGCTCGACCAGCTCCCGCGGCACCTTGCCCTTGCGAAAGCCGGGGAGTTTCGCCTTGCGCCGGAATTCGTCGACGACTCTCTTCGTCTCGGCTTCGACCGCCGGTGCGGGCACCTCGATCTTGAGCTGCTTGCGGCAGGGCCCGACTTCGTCGATCGACAGTACAACACTCATATCTCAATTACGCTTTCTACGGTTACCGGCGCCAGACAGTTGGTGCGAAAGGGGGGACTCGAACCCCCACCCCGATTACGGGACTAGATCCTAAGTCTAGCGCGTCTACCAGTTCCGCCACTTTCGCTTCGGGAGTGCTGGTACCGACCAACCGGAGATCCAATCGGGCTGGTGAGCCGCCAGGGACTCGAACCCCGAACCCGCAGATTAAGAGTCTGCTGCTCTACCAGTTGAGCTAGCGGCCCGCGCGACGGATTATACACATGGAGTCGACCGCTTGTGGACCCCAGAACTGCCTCTTTTCCATTCTGTCAGAGAAGCTGCTTGATCTCCGCCGTCCCGAGCTTGCTCGAGGCGGTGATGATCAGAGCCCCGGTACCCTGCTGTAGATCCGGAATCCGAATGGTCAGCCCGAGCTCGCCCTGTTCATCGGTCTCGCCGGCGGCAAGAGTCGCCGGCGAGCTCACCGTAGAGATCATCTTGACGGCCACCAGAGTTCCCGGCACCGCCGCCGCACTGACGCTCGACTTGGTTTGAAACCTCATGCCGACTTCCTCACCCGGGACCAGATCACCGTCGGAGTCCATCATCAAAACCAGGTGCTCCTGCTCGGCTTCGGAATTGAGATATTCCAGAATGACCTGGTCGAGAGTCGGTACCGACTCTTCCGCTGCGACCTCTTGCTCCACCATTGCCGCCTGTTGCTCGGCGAGAATGACCTCGTCCAGGGTACGAAGATCGTCGGTCGCATGCGGCTCCAGCGACGACGACGTGGCGTTTGCGGCACCCCCTGCTGTCACCTCCTCTTTGGCCGCTCCTTCGGCCAGCTCCGAGACCTTGGCGTCGAACTTCCCGCCCCGCACCTCGGCAATCATCAGCCGGTGCTGTCTGTCCATCATCTCGGCAATCGCCTGCCTGCCCTGGCCCTCATCGAGATAACTCTTGTAGCTGGAGCGTTTGCGGGCGACGACCTGACCGCCGACATAGACCAGACTCTCGATCCAGGCGCTGGACTTGCCCTTGTCCTCGGTCTGGACGTGAAAGACCAGATCGGAGTGGGGAACGTCGGTGTTGTAGCCGGTAATCATCCCGTCGAGGGCAAAGCAGAAGGGTCGACCGAGGAGAATTCTAAGAGCAGAGCGCCCAGAGTACAACAACAGCCAGCTACCCATTGTCCGGAAAAAGGGAGCTGCCGGGGCCGGTTGCCCACCCGCGAGGCCCGTGAAACAATACGCCCCCAAGGCGAGGACCGGCGGGACGGGCCCGCCTTCAACCGCCATCCCGAAATCAAGCGGAGGATTATCATGGCTCAGTCCACAGCTGAAAAAACCGCCGAACAGAAGACATTGGTCGGCTACGAGGTACGGGAAGGCGTGGCCTACCTGACGCTCAACGACCCGCCTGCCAACACCTATACCCACGAGATGATGCGCCAGCTGGACGAGAGCATCCTCAAGGCCAGATTCGACGAAGAGGTCCATGTGCTGGTGCTCAGGGGTCTGGGAGAGAAGTTCTTCTGCGCCGGCGCCAACATCAACATGCTCCAGCAGTCGGACCCTTATTTCAAATACAACTTCTGTCTCCACGCCAACGAGACACTCAACCGGCTCGAGCACACGCCAAAGCTGGTGATTGCGGCGCTCAATGGCCATACCGTCGGTGGCGGCCTCGAGATCGCCATGGCGGCGGATATCCGCATCGCCAAGAAGGGAGCCGGCAAGGTCGGGCTCCCCGAGATCAACCTCGGTGTGCTGCCGGGCACCGGTGGCACCCAGAGGCTGGCCCGAATCGTAGGCAAGAGCCGTGCTATCGAGTTGATGGTCACCGGCCAGCTGCTCTCGTTCGAAGAGGCACAGGAGCTCGATATCGTCAACCAGATCTTCGTCCCCGATCTATCGGTCGAGAAGATCGCCGAGCTTGTCCAGGGGGCCATCAAGAAAGTTCTCGAGCCCGAAGAGGCCGGCGATCTGAGTGGCTACAGCCAGGATGAGTTCATGGAGCAGATTCACCAATACGCCCGTCAGTTCTGCACCCCCAACCGGGCGGCCAAGGCGGTAGGACGAATCAAGCGATCGGTCCAGTCGGGCGCCGAGGTGCCGTTCGAGAGCGGCCTGGCCATCGAGCGCGAGCTCCAGCAGCAGCTTTTCCAGAGCGAAGACGCCCGTGAAGGCCTGAACGCCTACATCGACAAGCGCAAGGCCGAGTTCAAGGGAGTCTGACGCTGAACGCCCAGCAGCTCCAGCCGCTGGTGCTGGCGGGACCGGTGCGCACGCCGATCGGCAGGTTTGGCGGGGCCCTGGCCTCTCTGTCGGCCGCCGACCTGGGGACGGCGGCGGCGACGGCGGCGCTGGAGCGCCTCAGCCTCGACCCGGCCGCGGTCGACCAGGTGGTCTTTGGCCACGCACGGCAGGCGGGTGGCGGTCCCAACACCGCCCGCCAGATCGCCCACCGGGTCGGTGTACCCACCGAGCGGCCCGCCTTCACCGTCAATCAGGCCTGTGGCTCGGGGCTCCAGGCGGCGCTGTGTGCCGCCCGGGCGATCACGCTCGGCGAGGCCCGCGTCGTGCTTGTCGGCGGCACCGAGAGCATGTCCAACACGCCCTACCTCTTGCCGCGGACGCGTTGGGGCCAGAGGCTCGGACACGACGAGATCGTCGACGGGATGTACAAAGACGGCTTCGACGACCCGCTTTCGGAGCTCGTCATGGGGGAGACCGCCGAGGAGCTGGCCAAAGAGGTCGGGATCGAGCGCCGGGCCTCCGACGAGTATGCGGCGATGAGCCAGCAACGCTGCGAGCAGGCCCGGGCAGCGGGTCGATTCGAGCCCGAGATCGTACCGGTTCGCATCGAGCACAGGAAGGGCGAGCAGGTCGTCGACCGGGACGAGCACCCTCGCGACGGCGTCACCGCGGAGACTCTCGCCAAGCTCCGCCCGGTCTTCCGCGAGGGTGGTGTGGTCACGGCCGGCAACGCTTCCGGCATCACCGATGGCGCCGCCGCCCTGGTGGTGGCCAGCGAGGAGGCGGCCGCGGAGCTGGGCCTCGAAGCCGCCGGCCGGCTGTTGGATTGGGAGGTCGTCGGGGTCGATCCCCGGATCATGGGGATCGGACCCGTACCGGCGGTGC
>SBFI01000444.1 GCA_006227875.1 Acidobacteriota bacterium | reverse complement strand
GGCAAGACGGACGATCTTCGATGCCTTCCAATCGGAAAGACCAATGAAGCGGATCTTGCCCTCGTCTCGAAAGCGGTGGAAGAGCTCGATAGCGTCGTCCAAATATCTGTCCTCGGGGCCGAAGTTGCAGTGGTGGAAATAGTAGAGATCGATCCGGTCGGTACGGAGAAGCGCGAGCGACCTCGCCAACTGCCGGCGGATCTGCTGTGGGTCGTAGAAATGGCGGCAGGGACCGGGATCCCAGCCCACCTTGGTGGCAAGAAAGACTTCTTCGCGTGGGATTTCCCCCCAAAGAGCGCCGATTATCGTCTCCGCCTGGCCGTCCCCATAGACATCGGCGGTATCCCAGTGGTCGAGCCCCAGCTCGTGAGCCCGTCGCAGAGCCGCAGCGGCCTGCCGGTCATCGTGGCCGGACCAGCCCACTGGATGGCCGCGCACGGTCTTGGCGCCGCCGTGACCCCAGGTGCCGACAGAGATAGCCGAGACCTCGGTGTCGGTACGACCAAGCCGGATCCTACGCATATCGACTGTCTCCGAGGCAGTCTATCGAAGGTGTGCACAGCAGGAGTGCATTGCGTTTACAATGGAGGGTATCGAGGTGAAATTGGAAAGGGATTGAGCAATGAGCGAGCTGCAGGACTTCGATCTGGAACCGACTGAGGAGAGCCAAAAACGCGGCCCGCTCACCGGACCGATAGCGATCGCCGTGGGGGTGGTCGTGGTGGCTGTTCTCGGCTTCTTTGTCTGGCGCTGGAGCCAACAGCGGGAAGTCCCCGTGCCGGAAGAAGAGGCTGCACCGGCGGTCGAAGCTCCAGCCCCCGAGAGCGAGGCAGCGGAGGCGGTGGCACCGGTGGATCTTCCCTCGCTTGCGGACAGCGATGAGTGGATGAGGGCGGTGGTGGCGCAGCTCTCGGCTCATCCGGAGCTGTTTGCGTGGCTGGCCACCGATGACCTGATCCGGCGATTTGTAGTGGTTGTGGACAACGTGGCCGAGGGGGTCAGTCCCCGCACCCATCTCGAGTTCCTGGAGCCCGAGAAGGGCTTTGGCACCCGTGAGGCGATGTCGAGGGTATACGTCGACGACTCCGCCTATCAGCGCTACGACAAAGTCGCGGATGTGATTGCCTCGGTCGATGTGCGCGGCACCGCTAACCTCTACCGCTCGGTCAAGCCCTTACTGCAAGAGGCCTACCGGGAGCTCGGCTATCCGAACAAAGACTTCGACGAGGCCTTGCTCGAGGCGATCGACACTCTGTTGCGCACACCCGTAGTCGAAGGACAGATCGAGCTAGTGCCAAAGGTCTCCAGCTTCGAGTTTGCCGATCCAAAGCTGGAGCAGTTGAGCGACGCCGAGAAGCACTTCCTTCGTCTGGGGCCCGACAATCTGCGCAAGATCCAGGCAAAGGCGCGGGCGATCGCCCTGGAGATCGGTCTTCCGCAGGCACAGCTTTCCCCTTGACCCGATTTGCCAACCCGGATCCCCGGCATCGCCCAAATGACTTCCGAGCCATCTGGCGTTGGGGTGTCACCGACCGTCTGAGTGGGCGCCGACGGGTCTCTCCACCCGGTCCACCGGCACCTCGCGTCGAGCCCGACCTCGATCTCGTCCACGAGCGCTCCGGGCGTCCACGACTGACCTGGATCGGCCACGCCTCTTTTCTCGGCGCCATGGGGGGAAGATCGTTTCTAGTCGACCCGGTCTTTGGCCGACGTGTGGGTTGGGTCTACAGGCGTCACGGCTTGCCCGGGTTGTCTCCTCATCAACTGCCGGAGCTGTCGGTCGTTCTGGTAACCCACAACCATTACGATCACCTGGAGCGCGACGCGGTGCGGAACCTGGCGCCCGAGATCCCGGTGGTGGTGCCGGCAGGGCTCGGGCGGCGGGTCGAGCGGTGGAGTCTGAGACCGGTAGTCGAGCTCGAGTGGTGGCAGACGATCGAGATCGACGGGCTTCACATAACCCTGGTGCCGGCTCGACACTGGTCGCGTCGACGGATCTTCGACACCAACCGCAGTCTCTGGGGGGGCTTTGTCGTGGAAGGAGGGGACCAGCGGGTCTACTTCGCCGGCGACACCGCCTGGTTCGATGGGTTTTCGGAGATCGGGCGAAGGTTTCCGGGATTGCTGGCCGCGGTGTTGCCGATCGGTGGCTACTCGCCGGCCTGGTTCATGGAGAACCACCATCTCAACGCGGCGCAGGCAGGGCAGGCCTTCACCCTGACGGGAGCACGCTACCTGGTGCCGATGCACTGGGGTGCTTTTCAGCTGACCGACGAGCCGCTTGCCGAACCGATCAGGCGTCTCGAGAAGTGGTGGCGGAGGCAAGGTCCGCGAGACGGCAGGGAGATGATCCTCCAGGCGGTGGGCGAGACGGTCGTCCTGGAGACGGGGGAGGCGGCTCGATGAGAGTCGATGCCGAGCGCATCGAAAGAGAGGCGAGCGCATTGGCCTTTCCTCGTTACCCGGGCACCGAAGGCGACCAGCGCGCCATCGAGATGGTCGCCGGTTGGCTGCGCGAGGCGGGGCTCGAGGTCAGCTGCGAGGAGTTCACCTACGACATCGGTCCCGCCTTTCGCGCCCTACGCGTGCTGTTGCTGGGGACCGGACTGCTGGTGGCCGTGGCCGGAATCCTGGCCCAGCCTCAACCACAGATCGCCGCCTGGTGTCTGGCTCTGGCGCTGCTGGCCGGGGGAGTGCTTCTGGGCTGGTCGCCCTGGCTGGAGAGACTCTACTCCCGCGAGGGCTCGACCCGCACCGCCAACGTCATCGGCCGCCGGCGCTGCCGCCAGCCGCGGCTGTCGCTGGTCTTTGTGGCCCATCACGACAGCAAGTCCCAGAACCTGACACTGCCCTATCGGGCCGGCCTTACGATCTTGACTCTGGTGGGTAGCCTGGGTCTGGCGGCTTTGTTGATTCTTGGCCTGGCGGTGGGGCAGGTCAGCGGTCCCGCGTGGCTCGGCCCGCTGCTGGGAGGTGTGGCGGCGGCATCTCTGGCCACCCTCTCTACACTCAAGAGCGGCAACCGATCCCCCGGCGGGGTCGACAATGCCGGCTCGGTGGGCATCCTGATGGAGCTGGCGCGGGTCCTGCCTGGCGAGTTGCCGGCCGATGTCGAAGCGATCTTTCTCTCCACCGGCGCCGAGGAGGATCACATGGTGGGGGCGATGCGCTGGCTGGATCGACATGTGTCGCTGCTCTCGGGTCGACCGACCTACGCCCTCAATCTGGACGGAGCGGGAATCCCGGGCAGGGCAGTTCTGCTCGAGCGTTACGGTGTCGGCAGGTCCTTCTCACCCTTTCTCTCGAAGATGGCTCGCCGCGCGGCCGAGAGGCTGGAGATCCCGCTCCGCGGCACCCTGCTGCCGCCGGCGATGGGGATCGACGCCATCCCCTTCGTGCATCGCGGCATCCCCTGCGTCACCTTTACCAGCGGCTCGCTCGGTCCGGCGGTTGTGGCGGTCCATTCCGCCGACGATCATGCCGAGAATCTGGATCGGGATGCGCTCGAGCGGGTCGCCCGCTTGGTGGCCGCCACCGCACTCGACCTGGCCAGATAGATTCACCCGGTTGTCCGGGAAAAAATGGCCGGGGCCCGCTCGGGTCCCGGCCGCAAGTCGTCTCGAAATCCCGATCAGAACCGGTAGAGGATCTGTGCGGTGATCTTGCGCGAGATAATGTCCCCCATGACGTGTTGTTGTATGTCCTCGTCGAGGACATTCTGTCCCCTCACCGACAGCGTCAGGTGGTCGTCGGCGAGATAGACACCGGCGCCCAGATTGACCATGAAGTAGGAGTCGGTCGGACCCCAGAAACGGGAATCAAGCACATCGGTCCAGAAGGCTTCGTCGACGTAGTTGACGTTGCCGTTGACGAAGAAGAGCGCGCCGCTGTAGAAGCCGCCGATGTTGAAGCGGTTCTTTGGCGGTATGTTGACCGGGTCGACGATCTCTCCGCTGGGCAGCAGAACCGGCTCGACTCCTTTGACATCGGAGCGATCCTGATAGGAGTAGTTGACAAAAGCCGACCACGCCAGCGACGGCCGGTACTGGAGTGAGAGCTCTGCCCCCTTGTCGATGACCTCGCCGACGTTGCGGTAGCTGAAAGCCGCCGGCAGGGTGTCCTTCAAACCAAACGGCGGCGGCACATCGAGAATCGGCGGCGGCAAGGGCCACCCGGGTGGCGGATTCTGCGAGCTGTAGAAGACCGCTGGGAAGAAGTCGATATCGTCTTTGGTCTCGTTGCGATAGACCGAGATGGTCGCAGTGGCCTTGCCAAAGGTTCCGACCCATCCGAACTCGTAGGCATCGAGGCGCTCTTCCACGAGATCGGGGTTGCCGAGGGCAAGCGTCGGAAAGACGTAGGGACCGACCATCGGCAGGGTGACCTGGTTGACGAGGACGATCTCCAGGAAGTTGTTGATCATCGACGGCGCCTTGAAGGCCCGGTTGTAGGAGAGACGGAAGGTCTGCTGCGGCGTGGCGTTGAACATCAACGTCGTACGCGGTGAGACCACCGAGCCGATGGGGTCGATGTCGTCCCAGCGGGCACCGATCAGCCACCGCCACTTTTCTCCCAGCAGAATCTCGTCTTGGAGAAAGACACCGAACTCCTGCCGTTCGTCGGCATCGGGTGCGATGGAGAGGTCGAAGTTGTTCTGCCGGGCGGAAGCGCCGTAGGTGAGGATGTGACGGTCGCGACCCACCACCGAGGTGTTGCCGGCCTCGATGTGGTAGGTGTTGCTGTCGAAGGCGAATTGCAGGGGCTGGCCGTCGATACCGCGGGTGAGGAGATTGACCGCCTCACCGTCGAGCAGATTGACGTAAAACCGGGCCCAGATCGCCTTGCGGGTCCAGTCGACCTTGCCAAAGGTCATGCTGGTGCCGGTGTCGATATCGAAGGGCCCAATCCCCGAGTAGAGGATGCCGTCGGTGCCGGAGTAGCCTCCGGAGAAGGACCAGAGGGCCTGCTCGTTCTGGTCGTAGTCGACGCGAAAGTTGAATTTTGGCTGCTTGGTGCCCTGGTTCTCGTACTCGGGGTATGGAGTTCCGCCCGGGTTAGTCGGCCCCTCGGTGCCGGGGATGGTGCCGGTCGGGCGCTCGTAGGGCTCGTCCTGCTGGTAGTAGGCCGCCGTCAGCTTGTAGCTCAGCTTGTCGGCGACCCCGGCATGGGTGACGCTGCCATAGATGGTGTCGAGCTCACCGCCACCAAACGTGATGCTCGTGCCTTCCATCTCCCGGGGCGGTTTGGTGATCAGATTGATGACCCCGTTGACGGCGTTGGCACCCCAGACCGCGCTCCCCGGTCCGCGAACAACCTCCAGCTGTTTTATCTCCTGGGGATCGACGGGGAAGAAATCCCACATCACGAAACCGAAGAAGTCGAGATAGAGGGTGCGATTGTCCATCAGCACCAACTCGGAATCGGCGAGGCTGAAGGTAGCCGACCGGCCGGTGATGGCGATGTCCCGCGTGGTCATCTGCGAGACGTTGAGCCCGGGAACGTTCCGCAGGAAATCACCGAAGTTGTCTGCCGGGATATGCTCGAGGGCGGTGCTGTCGAGAACGGTAATGGCCGCCGGAACCTCGTGGATTCGCTGCTCGGTGCGGCTGGCGGTGACGACAATGGTGTCCGAGACGACCTCTTCGGCCTCCTCGGCGGCCGCATCGTCCTCATCCCCCGATTGGGACGCGGCCTGCTGCGCCAACAACGGACCGGCGCAGAGTAGAAGTACCAGGCAGAGCCAGAACGGAATACTCCTTCTACACATCGTCTCTCCTCCCTGAAAAGAACCGATATGGCCGACCGCCGGGAAGGCGGGCGGCTCGAATCCCCGAAAGCTGGCTCGAAGCACAAAAAGCCTACCAGTTGAGAGCCAAACGACACAAGTGGAAGGAGTTGCGGCGTCGCCCAGGCGATCTCGACCAAGATGCCGACTGTGAAGTTTCGTATAGCCCCGAGCTGGAGAATGAAATAGCTTTCGGCATTCGCCACGAACAAGCCCAACATGACCGACTCGCCGACACCCCCCACACCCGCTGCTGCCGATGAAGGCGAGGACTTCCAGCCTCTACTGGGCCGCATTGCTCTCCACCACGAGTTGATCACCAAGGACCAGTTGGCTTGGGCGCTCCGCGAGCAGAGCCGTGAGGGGGGCATGCGCAAGCTGGGCGACATACTAGTCGTCTCCGGACTGATTACAGAGAGGCAGCTGGAGCAACTCATCCTCGAACAGCAGCAACTGGTGGCCCAACAGCACTCGGCCCGCGAGCCGGCGGCCGCCCAAAAGACCTCCGCATCCATCGGTGCCGGCATCGACGAGCTCTTGCAGATGGCGGTCGAGCAACGGGCGAGCGACCTCCACCTCCACAGCGGCAGTCCCATGCGCTTGCGCATTCACGGAGACTTTCTAACGGTTCC